>NZ_JACEGK010000310.1:0-9355 GCF_056859195.1 Streptomyces sp. NH27 | reverse complement strand
CCCCCCCCCGGCGGGCGCCGGCGACCCCGCCGTCGGGGGCCCCGGCGATCTGGAGGCGCTGGCGTGCGTGCGCCAGCGGCGGGGCGGGCGGGTTGGCCAGGACGGCGCGGGCCTGGTGGAAGGGCGCCGGGTGGCCGGGGTCGGCGAGCGCGATGACAGCCAGGAAGGCGGGGGCGTCGGCGGCGCGGGCCTCTCGGATCGTGATGACGTGGGCGGTAGGCATCGGTGCGGCTCCATTCGGGTCAGCGCGAGGTCAGGCCGTTGCGGCGCACGATGTCTTCGAGGGAGAGGTCGATCAGGGCCGAGCCGAGCGGGCCGCGAGTCCGGCGGCGCGCGGGGTCGTAGGGGTAGACGCGGGGACTGCCACCGAAGGTGCGTGCAAGGAACATGGTCGCGTCCAGCAGTTCGATCTCGTTCGGCAGGTTGTCGTAGCCGGGCACCGCGTGCAGAACGACGAAGTGGCGGCGGTCGGCGAAGGGATGGCGGCCCCGGTGCATCCGACCGGGAATGAAGCCCCAGCGCTGCTCGAACTCGGCCCAGTACGCCTCCATCCGTGCCACCGGGTGACCGGCGTAGGGCTCGCGGTGGATCTGTGCACCGGGGACATCGAGCATCCAGGTGATCCGGTGGGGCTTGTCGGACAGCGATGAGGTTTCCAGAAGGGTGTCGCGCTCAGCGGTGACGGTCCACACCTCCGGCTCGGTCCACGCGCCGCCGTCGGCGGCAGGCCGTTCCTTGGGGCCGACGCCCGCCACGACCGCCGTCGCGGTGCCGTCTCCGTTGTCCCGGAGCCAGGCGTAGTCGCCGCCCGCACCGGCGGTGGTTTGGAAGCCCGGTCCGGGACTCCAGTTCGGTGCCTCGGGAAACGCGCTCTCGGGGAACGAGACGACGACGCTGACCTCACCGCGCTGGTTCGTCCGGCGGGGGTTCCACGTCTTGTTGATCGCCTTCTCGATCTTGCGGCGCAGGCTTCGCTTCACGATCTTGCACTCCTCTGGCTCTGCGGGCGGATCTCCGGACGCCGCCCCAGAAGGGCGGAGGCGCCAGGGGAACCGAGCGACACCCAAAATATACAGCCGCAAATAGAGTTACGCAATAGCGGATAGGGCTTGACACTCATGCAGGCGCATATAGAGTTAAGCAATGATCTAGTGCGCGGCTCTGCTGCGAGCACATCCCGCATCCGAGGGCGCGGTCCGCCGCGTCCTCCCACGGAAAGGACGCACCCCCATGCACAGCCTCACGTTCGACCAGACCACCCGCGAGGGCTCCGCCGTCGTCGCCCTGTTCAACAGGATCGAGGCCGCCGTGGCGAAGGCCGGCGGCGGCCCCTGGAACCCGGGCGCGACGACGGACACGCTTCTGGACTGGTTCAACGCTCAGGGCATCGACGTCTACGGCGGGCCGATCACCAGCCGCACACCGTCCGGACTGGCCGCCACCCAGCCCGCCCACACCCCCGAGGAGCGCACCGGCATGTCCGGCTCCGGCATCAGCCTGACCCGCGCCCAGCTCGACGCCTGGGCCGGTTTCACCCTGACCGACGAGGACATCGAGCGGATCGAGGAGGCCCTGCCTCTGTCGTCCCTGCCCGACGTTGTCGGCACCATCGCCTTCGCCGTGCGGCCCGACGCGGTCGGCGAAGAGGACGAAGACGAGGAGGCGCAGCAGTGACCACCACGCCCGCCCATGCGGGCGCCCGCGGTGGCGTCGCCGAGAGCGCTCTGGAGGACGGCGGTATCGGCCAGCCCCCGGCCGCGTCCGCCGAGACCGAGGACACCCCCGGCGCCTACCGGCGGATGACCGCCGCGCGCGAGCTGATGGAGCGCCACGCCGAGCGGGCCGCCGCTGAGTTCGCCGAGCTGCTGGGCGTCCTGTACCCGCAGGCGGCGTACGTCACGCTGAAGGTCTACGACGACGACAGCGTCGCGCTCAAACTCGCCCTGACGGCCGACGGCAGGACGATCCACCGCTTCGACGACCTCACGCGCCAGCTGCCTCCGCTTCCCGCAGACCTCGCCGCCCGGTGGTGGCCGCACGATCTGTCCTGCGAGATCCCCCTGGACCACATCGCCGAGGAGCTGCGGGAAGCCGGCGTCAGCTACGAGGATCTGCCCGCCGAGGCCCGCGATCCGCAGTGGAACAACCCGGACGGCTACATCCCCTGCCTGCGCCCGGGAGGCGGCTCGTGATCCGCCCCCACCCCTGGCAGGTGCAGGCCGAGGCCACCGACACCAGCGGCGAGAAGGTTCTGGCCGCCGCACTGCGCTCGGCAGCGGCGGCCGGTGCCGTGCACGTCCAACTGCTCGATGACGGCTTCGCCGTCACCACAGCCGACGGCCGCCCGCTGCACACCTCCACGCGCACCTTCCTGCACCACTCACCCCAGGCCCTGGCCCGCTACCTCGGCCTGCCCGAACACGCCGTCCAAGACGCTCGCCGAGGATCGGAGCACCCGCACGATGACCACCCCCGCTGACCCGCCCCGGGACGTCGCGCTCTCCCCGGTGCTGGTCCTGCTGCGTGGCGCGGCCCGCCGCGCCGCAGAATCCGCCGAGTCCGCCTACGCGGTAGCCGACCTGCTCGCCACCGACCTGTCCGCGATGGCCCCCCACGCCCAGCGGGGCGACCAGCGGTGGTCGTACGCGAGCGCGCTGCGCGAGAAGGCCAACGAACTACGGCTCCTGGCCGGCGATCCCGCCGCCACGGCTCAGCAGCGCATCGACGCCATCGCCTCGGCGCACGCGCTGATGCACGGCAACCGGTGACCCCGGGGGCGGCTCCGTGCTTCGGCGCGCGGGGCCGCCCGGATCTGGTCAACTCCCGCGATGGTGTGGTGGCGGGACTTCACGGCCGGGACAATGAGACGCATGGGGCTGCCCGATCTGCTGCACGTCGCCGCCGGTGTCCTGGACCGCGCCGGCTCTCTGGAGCCCGTGCATCTCGCGCTGGCCGACCGCACCGTCCAGATCACCTTCGGCGACGCGGTCGCCATGGCCGACCAGCGGGCAAGCGTGGACCGGATCGCGGCGGCCACCACCGCCGTCCCGGTCCTGTCCGGTCTCGGCGCCGCCTCCTGCACCTACACCCTCACCTCGGACCTGCCCGGCGGCGTCCTACTGCTCGCCGCCACCCACCCGACCATGAACCGGACAGCCGGCCAGCGCACGACCTCCACCGCCACCCACGCGGCGATGCTGCGCTCTCTCGCCCCCTGGACCGGGACACTCGCCGACACCCTGGTCGACGTCACCGGCCTCCAGGTCCACGACGACGAGCGGGGCTTCAGCGTGCAGTTGACCGTCGACGGCGCCGACGATCCCGACGCGGTCTGCACCACGGCCTGCGCCGGCATCACCGCCCTGCGCACCCAGCCCGCCATGCCCTACGGGATCGACGCCCGCGGCCGGCTGCCCGACGGGCAGCCCGTGATGATCAGCGTTCTGTAAGCGGGCCGACTCCGGCCTCACCGTCGGGGCGGCGACGCCTGAACGAGGCCGGCAACGGCGGACCGTCGCTGTCACTCCTCACGCCCTGGCTGACCGCCGAAAACGACGCGACCCTGCCGAGAACTGGGGGAGCCGGCCCGCGCCTGCCGAATCCGGCGCGCTTCTCGTCCTCGGCGCCAACCCGCGTGTACAGCGCGCTGATTTGGGGGAGGCTGGGTGGCGCTGGCCGCATACTGGCATGGTCCGGAGCCTGGCGGACACGAGAGAGGGACGAGCGTATGGCGGCGGCCGACGAAGAGTTCTCGGACGACGGGTGGTGGGCGGATTGGGAGCGTCCGCGGCCCGGCCAGCTCGGGGAGTTGGTCTGGCGCTCGGCTGGACTCCGCTGCGAGTTGGTCGTGGACACGATGGGGCTCGTGTTGCGCGGCGAGGTGTGCCTGCCGGACGGGGCCGATCCCGACGAGGCGGTGGCGGCCGCATTGCGCGCCGATCCGCTGCTGGCCGTCCTGGTTCCGGTGGCCGCTATCGACCAGGCCGTGCACGTGCAGGTGCCACGTCAGGCCCGGCAGGTCGCCTGGCACTGGCCTCTGTCCGATCAGGGGCGTCAGATCGCGGACGCGTGCGGCGGAGATCCGCTCCTCCTGGACCTGGACACCTCGTCGACGCCGCCGAGGGTGTACGCCGCGGTCGTGGAGCACCTCGCCGCGCACCTGGCCGCCGGGACGGCCTGATGGCAACTCGCCCCGCCGCAGTGCCGTGGGATTGCGCCAGCGCGCTGGCGCGCCGGCAGGGGCGGAGTTCCGGAGAGCGGCGTCGGCGGTGGTGACGGTGCGGGCGGCGTCGACGGAGACGCCGTGGACGCTGGTCAGGCCGCGGCGGATCGCCGGATGGGCGCCGGAGTTGTCAGGTTCGGGCTCTGGGGGGCGTGGACGGCAGAGGCGTTGATGTCGACGCCGGTCCAGGTGATGTGGCGGTGGCGGGTGGGACCACACCCTCGGCGATGGCACACTGGATGCCCCAACTGGTCCTTGTTGCAGGGGAAATGAACTGATGCCCGATGCCGTCGATGCCGCCCGCGCCCGTACCGGCGGCTGCCTGTGCGGCAAGGTCCGCTTCACCGTCGCCGGCCCACCCGACGATCCGCACATCTGCGTCTGCGCGCACTGCCGGAAGCGGGCCGGTGCGCCCTTCCAGTGGTGGGTTGGCTTTCCGCAGCAGCATCTGACCTGGGTCGGCGGCATCGAGCCGACGTGGTACGACACCTACCCCTGCGCGACCCGGCGCGGCTTCTGCCCCGTGTGCGGTAGCCACATCGCCGCCGTCGACTACGCCAACGACGCCGTCGTCGGCCTGCTCGTCACCGCCCTCGACGACCAGGACGACCCGCTGCTCGTCCCGGGCAACCTCCACCGCCTGCGGGAAGCCGCCGACTGGCTCGGGCTGCCGGACTCCCCGGGCACCCCCGCAGGCTGAGAGCACGGCAGCCCCCGGCACGCCGACCGCCCGATCCCCGTGGAGTACGTGGGCGTGGCGACGGGCCCGGGAGCTCCGGCGGATTGTCGCCGTCCGCTGCGCGGGCGTCCGGAGCGGGTCCGCCCGGGCCGGTGGCGGCCCGGGGCCAGGCCGCTACCGTGTCACGGCCTGGGCTGCGGGGTGCCGGACTCCTCCGCGACGTCCCAGTCGGTAGGCGATGCGGAACATCTCGGGCAGGTCGAGGCGGTGGTCGCGGTTGCGGACGGCTCCGGCGGCGGCCAGGTCGTCCAGCAGGTCCGCGTAGCGGTCGAGGTGCCGGATGCCGCTGGGAGCTGGATCAGCGGCGCGGGCACCCAACCGGCGTAGCTGCTCGGGGAGTTCGGCGCCGTCCCACGCGGCGATGGCGTGATCGAGGCCGATCGGGAGCTGCTGTCCGGCCAGCGGTGCGAGTGCCGCGCGGACCCAGGGGTGGGCCTGCTCGATCTCGGCGGCGCGGGCCAGGGCGCCTGCGGCCAGGCCACGTTGGATGTCCTGGTGGTGAAGTGCCCGGTCGTGGTCGGGGCGGTCGGCGGCGGTGAGCCGGGCGGCGCGGTGCAGCGCGGCCAGGAAGGGCCGGGGGGTGAGGCGGTCGGCGGTGTCGGCCAGGTGCGAGGGCAGCAGCGCGTAGGTGGAGCCCCGGCGGAGGGTCGCTCCCCGGTAGGGGTCGGCGAGGAGGGCGAACAGCTGCTCCTGCGCGCGGGGGTCGGCATGGAGCGGGGCGGGGGCGGTGTAGCGGCCGTCGGCGGTGCGCGACCATCCCGGGGTCAGGGCGCGGAAGGCGGCGGCGTGCTGGCTGTCGTGGTTGCCGAGGAGGTGGAAGAGCAGGCCGTACAGCGCGGTGCCGCGCCCCCCGGGCAGGCCGGTGTGGCTGCTCCAGTCCAGGCGGACCGTGGGCAGTGAGCGCCGGGAGGCCGGCGGGAGGGCGGGCAGCGCGGCGGCGAGCATGTCGGAGCGGATGAAGGCCTTCACCCGCACGTTCGGGGTGGTGCGGGCGAGGTCGGCGGCCAGCTGGAGGATTCCGGAGGCGTAGAAGTCGGCACGGCGCTGGTCGGGGTGGAGCCGGTCGAGGGCGTCGAAGACCACCAGCCGTACGACACCTTCCGCGCCGGCCTGGCGGTCCAGGGCGGCGAACACCTCGCGCACGGCATCGCGGTGGCGCTCGACCCACTGGGCGCGGTCGAGCCAGCCGGTCAGCCGGGTGACGTCAGCGACGCCCAGGGCGTGCAGGGCGACGGCCGTCCACACCGTGGGCGGACGGATGCCCTCGCCGGCGAGTGCGTCGAGCTGGGCGCCGGTCGGCCGGTCGGCGTCCTGGGCCGCGCCCGTGCCGGTCACCGCGCGAACGGTCTCCAGCCGCGGCATGCGAAGGTCTTCCGCGGCGGACGCGCGCAGCGCCGGGTCGGCCAGAGCACGGGCCCACACGGACTTGCCCGTCCCCGGTCCGCCGCTGACGACCAGAGTGCGGAACGAGGCGGCCTCGCGGTGGGCGTGCGCGTAGAAGGTGGAGGGGGTGTCGGCGTCGCGGAGTAGCGCGTCGTCCAGCGCGGTGGCCAGGAGGGAGCGCATCTGGAGGGGGTTCACGGCGGGCATGTCGGTCGCTCCTCGGATCGGATCGGGTTGGGCGTTGGTGGCAAAGGGTGGTGGTGGGGCGGGTGTCAGTCGCCGGAGGAGACGGGCAGGGTGAGCACGACGGTCTCGCCGCCTTGGTCGACCCACTCGACCTGGCCGGTGCGCTCCAGTTCCTCGGCGGCCGCGTACAGGTCGTCGGGGCTGACGTGGATGGTGGTGACGGGCGCGGACATGGAGACTCCTGGACGCTGCGGGGGAAGGGTGTTGCCGTGCCGGCGCTGCGGCGTAGCCACACCCTAGGAGCTGTAAATAGAGTTACGCAACACCATCGATTGCCACCGCGCCTCGCCCACACCTCCCGCCATAGGCTTGCGTAACTCTTTATGCGACTGTATATTAGTGGTCGCGGCGGCGCGTTGACGCCGGCCGGATACGTCACGACCGAAGAGGGGTACCGCCATGACCGCCGACTCCTACAGCGCCGACCGCGCCGTCATCGAGCAGGACCTGGAGCAGGCCGTCCACCTGGACTTCGCCGAGTACGTGGGCTTCATGGCGCATTACGGTGTCCGACTGCGGAGACTGGCAGCCGAGCACCCGAACCCCGACGGCGCGTTCCTCGTCCTTCGCGGGTACGCGGACCAGGTCGTTGAACGGCTGGGCAACCAGTGAGCCCGCTGCGTCCCGGGCCGGACTGCCACAAGAGGGGTGCTGCCCCCACCGACGCGGTGAGCCCGGTGGAGGCGGCCCGCGAAGCAGCCCGCGACGGCGCGGACCACGCGCTGACGGCGCTCACCGCACTGCTGGCCCGCCTCTATCCCGGCGCCGCGTACCTGACCGTCTCGGTCCGCAAGGGCGCGGTGGCCCTCGGCGAGACCTTCGACAACGACGGAGCGGTGCACGTCCCCGGCGTCTGCGACGGCCGGACGATGCTGGCGTGGACCGTGGGCGACCGGCCCCTCGCAGAACTTCCCCGCAAGGTGCGCGACTTGCTCGGTCCCTACGCCGACGACCGCGCCCACACCCTCAACCGCCTGCTCACCGAGTGCTGGCAGCTGGGGGCCCGCCTGAACCGCGAGGGCCGCCCCGGCACCGCCCGGCTCACGCTGCGCTGAATCCGACACCGCCCGGCCGCCCGGCGGCCTCCCCCTGGAGCTTCGATGTCCGCCACCACCGTACGGCGGCGGGCGCGCTGGCTGCTCGCCGCCGCCCCCGCTGCCGCCGCCTTCACCGCCTACCGGCCCGCGGGCCCGGCCATCGCGGGCACGGCCGCCGCCCTGGCCGAGTTCGGGGCCCTCGCGGCCGCCCTCGCCTGGAGCCCGCCGTACCGGGAGCGTCGGCAGATCGAAGGCGACGACGCCCCGGCGCAGCCGCGCCAAGAACCGCCTCGGAACGCTCTGTTGGCGGCTGTCGGCCAAGGAAGGGAGACGGGATGGCCGTCCTGAACTACCGCCTCACCCCGGAGTGGCCCGATGAGGGACGCCCCGGCCCGCGCCAGCGCGGAGACAGGCGCCGCCGCACCCGCCGATGGCGCCGCCGCCGGGTGAAACGCGCCGACGAACGGCTGTGGCGGCGGGACGCACTGCGCTGAGCGCCGGCCGGGCCAGCGGGCCGCCGGGCCCTCCCGCCAGTCCGCGGCCGACAGCGCCACCTCGGCACCGGACGCGCCCCCGCGCGGCAGCCGGCGGCGTTCGCCACCGACCCGCCGCCCGCGCCGCCCTCCACCTGCGGCCCGAGCAAGGAGGTCCACCCCATGCAGTCCGACCCCACCGGCCCGCGGCTCCCGCGGTCGGCCCCCTACGACGCCCTGGTGCCGGTCGTCGACGCCGTCCTGGCCGAGGCGGGGCACCAGCGCGCCCTGTACGACCAGCACGGCACCGCGCGCGTCTCCGGCTTCCACCTCTCCCCCGCCTGGCACGCCGTCCTCACCGTCACCTATCGGCCCGCACCGGACGGGCCCGCCGACAACGCCGACGCCCTGAACGCCCAAGTCCGGCTCTACCACGCCGCGTTGACCGCCCACCCGCAACTCGCGCAGATGCAGGTCACCCTGAAGACCAGCGGGACACCGAGCGTCGGGCTGACCGGCTGGCCGGCAAACCGCTAGTCCCCGGCCCGTGAAGCCGAACGGCCGCCCCCCGGAACGCGCGGCGCGCGCCCCGGCCCCCCTTCCTCAAGGGAACACGTTTCCCGCCGAGAATGGCTTGTCCGTGGACACACCTACGTCCCAGACCGTCTCTCCGTCCCCCCGCCCGGCATCACCACGCACCGACCGTCCCGGCGGGGAGCCGGCTGGCGTCTGAAGATGGCCGCGGTCATCGGCCGCGGCGACACCCAGGCCGCCGCGAAGCAGCACCTGGCCGAGCAGATCGCGCTGATGGCCACGACCATCGACGGCGGAGCGCCTTCGCCCGGGACGACGACGGCTCCGTGGTCCTCGCCCTCGACCGCCCGTGGAACATCGAGTGGTACCGGGTCACCGACACCACCGCCCGGCGGATCTCCACCGGCGACCGCCACACCGGAGGACCGGCCGCAGCCCTGGCCCCGCGTCCCCCACTACACCCTGCTCCCCACGTACGCCTCCGGCCCGACCGACGAGCCCCGCCCGGCGCCGCTTCGTTGCATAACTCTTTTTGGCAATGTATTGTCGTTGTCACGAGCCAGAGGTCGGCGGCACCGACCGCCTCCCCCGCGGTGCGCCCGCCGGCCCCGGCTGCCCAGCTGGGGCGCGGCAGCGGCCCGCCGCGCCGAAAGGAACGCCCGTGGAAACCGAGTTCACGCCCGGCGACCGAGTCCGCCTCACCAGCCGCGCGAACACCCGC
>NZ_JACEGK010000309.1:0-9428 GCF_056859195.1 Streptomyces sp. NH27 | reverse complement strand
CGCCGCCCAGGCACCCGACGACCTGCCGACCGGTGGCTTCAGCACCGGGGCCGCCGGCGTCGGCTGGGCGTTGCTGCGGTTCGCCGCGGCCGGCGGCGAACCCGGGCACGCGGCAGCCGGCCGGGCGGCACTGCGCACCGCGGCGACACGGAACGCGGCGGCACGGAACGCGACAGCCCAGAACGCGTCGGCCGGATACGCGACGGCCTCGGTCGGGACCGGCTGGTGCGACGAACCCTCGGGCACCGCACTGGCGATCGCCGACAGCGCAGCCGCAACAGACCTCCCCGAGTTGGCTACCCTGCTGGATCTCGTGGTCGAGCGCGCCGCCGCGCCGACCGCGGGCGACCACAGTCTCTGCCACGGAGAGGCGGGAGCCCTCGACCTCCTCCTCGCCGCGACCCGCGCGGGCCGAGCCGGCCCCGGCGCGGCCCTGCCTCGCGCGGCCGCGCTGCTGGCCGCCCTGGACCGGTTCGGCCCGCGCTGCGGGACACCCGACTCCGTCAGCAGCCCGGGGCTGCTGACCGGCCTGGCCGGCATCGGGCACGCGTTGCTGCAACTCGGCTTCGGTTCCCGTGTTCCCTCGGTACTGCTGCTGCAGTCGCCGGCCTCGTAACTGCCCACCCCGCCCTTCGAAGGAGAGCATCCGATGAGCGACAACGCCCTTGTCAACGCATGGAAGAACCCGACTACCCGGACCGGGGCCGGCCTTGCCCACCCGTCGGGGAGCATCCGCCTGGGCACTGGTGCGATCGTCGGCCGCCGCGCCCAGTTGCTGGCCGGCCTGGCCACGATGGAGGAGGAGAACTCCACCGTGTTTCCCACCTACTCCCTGACCGTCACTTCCTGGGGCGACACCGGCGGATACTGACGGCCTTTCCCCGTCCCGCCCCTGGCAGATGATCAGAACCGGGGATACTCTCCGTTGGTGCTCATCACATCACCAGCGGTGATCGGGCGTGGCGCCGAACTCGCCGTACTCGACGCGAGTCTCGTCGCTGCCCGTGCAGGGGATGGCCGGGCGGTGTTCCTGCTCGGCGACGCCGGGATCGGCAAGTCGCGCCTGGCCGCGGAGTGCGCGTTCCGCGCGTTCACCCGCGGCCTGGCGGTGCTTCGCGGCAGGTCCGGCGCCACCAGCGGCGCCGTCACGCCGTTCCGCCCGATCGCCGAGGCCCTGCTGTCGTTCGTCCGGCTCGGCGGCCTGCCCGAGGACGCCGAACTCGCCCCGTACCGCTCGGCGTTGGGCGGCCTGCTGCCCGAGTGGCGCACCGCCGAGCATGCGGGTGCACCGGCCTCGCCGGTGGAGACGGCCGAGGCGATGCTGCGGCTGCTGGTCACCATCGGACGTGATCTGACGCAGCACCAACATCCCGGTTGTCTGCTGGTCCTGGAGGACCTGCACGACGCCGACACCGAGACCCTCGCCCTCATCGAGTACCTGTGCGACAACCTCCGGGGGCAGCCGATCCTTCTGCTGGCCACCCTCCGCCCGGAACCCGGACCGGCCGAGCAACTGGCCCGGCAGGTCGCCCAGCGCCGGTCCGCGATCCTCAGCGAACCCCGCCCGCTGACCGGCGAGGAGGTCCGGGTGATGGCCGACGCAGCGCTGGCGGCCACCGGACCGCCGCCCCACGACGCGGCGGTCCGGTTACCCCAGGAGGTGGTCGACCGGCTGGCCCGGGACGCCGAGGGCAACCCGTTCGTCGTCGAGGAACTGCTGAGCGGCATGATCACCGCCGATGTGCTGCGCCGCGGGCCGGCCGGCAGCTGGCAGGTCTGCGGCGACCTGGACATCGACGTCCCGCGCACCGTGGTACACAGCGTCTCCCAGCGCTCCGCCCGGCTCAGCCCGGACGGACGGGCCCTGCTCAACAGCGCCGCCGTTCTCGGCCGACGGTTCTCGCTGGCCGTCCTGCAAGCGGTCAGCGGGCTGCCGGACCGCGACCTGCTGGTCCATCTGCGGGCCGGCATGGACGCCCACCTCATCGCGCCCAGCCGTCCGGTGGGCGACTGGTACGAGTTCCGGCACACGCTGACCGCCGAGGCGCTTGTCGCCGCACTCGTGCCCGCCGAACGCGCCGCGATCGCGGCCCGGGGCGCCGATGCGATCGAACGTGCGCACCCCGGACTGCCCGGTGAGTGGTGCGTCCTCGTCGCCGCCCTGCGGCAGACGGCCGGGGACGCCCGGGCGGCCGCACAGCGCTTCGCGGCGGCCGGCCGGTCCGCACTGGACAGCGGCGCCGTCAACTCCGCCGTGTCACTGCTCGAACGGGCCCTCGACCTGCTGCCCGGAGCGGACCAGGCCGCCGAACGGGCGCCGCTGGTGGAGCAGTTGGTATACACGCTGGCGGAGAACGGCCAGCTGGACCGGGCCTGCGCACTGGCCGACGAGTTGCCGGAAGCCGGTCCGGGCGCGCTGGACGCGGTCCGAGCCGCCACCCTGCAAGCCCGCATCGCCTGGGCTGCCGTGACGGCCGCGCGGTTCGAGGACGCCGCGGGGCGCCTTCGCCAGGTCCGCCAACTGCTACGGCTGGTTCCCGACGGCGACGGCCCGTCCGCCGGGGCCGCGCTCGGGCCGGCGGTCAAGATGGTCGAGGCCCATCTGATCCTCTCCGGAGTGCAGGAGAGCGGCGGCGACCGGACCCACGAGGCAGAACGGCTGGCCCAACAGGCCGCAGACGGCGCGGAGCGCGCCGGGCTCCCCGAGATCGCGTGCCAGGCATGGCAGTTGCTCGCCGTACTGGCACGCCGGCACGGCTTCGAGCAAGCCGACTCGTACCTGGAGAAGTGCCTCGTACTGGCCAACGAGCACCGGCTGACCGCATGGCAACTCGACACCCTGATGTGGCTGGGCGTCAACGACTTCATGTGCACCGGCTCCTCCACCCGGCTGGAGCGGGCTCACCGCGCGGCGCTCGGCCACGGCGCTCTGGCACTGATGTACCGGGCCGAGGCCACCATGGCCATGCAGCAGGTCCTGCGCGGCGACTACGCCGGGGCCCGGGAGCTGGCCGACCGCTGCGCCGAGGGCACCGCGCGGCTGAGGGACGCCGACAACCACCAGTTCGTCCTGCTCACCCGCGTGGCGCTGGCCGCCCACCAGGGGCAGCGCCGGCAGATGGAACGGGAACTGGCCGAGTTCCGTCGCTGGGGCGGTGAGCAGTCGCTCCAGTCGCCGCAGGCGTTCGGCAGCCGCGCCATCTGCGCGCTGCTGGAGGAGGACCACGAACAGGCGCTGCGCGAACTCGACGAGGCTTTCGCCTGGGAGCAGGGGAACCCTTCCGTCCACTACCTCAACGGCCGCTACGGACTGCGGCCGCTGCTGCGCGCGCTGACCGGGCAGGCGGACCCCGAGGAGCACGCGGCGATCGTCGCCGACCCCTCCGCGGCCCTGCCGTGGAACCGGCAGTTCGAACGGCTCGCGTTCGCGGTGTACGAGGGCCGGGCCGGACGCGGAGCACAGGCCGAAGCCGCTGTGGCGCAGGCGCAGAAGGCAGGTGAACCGTTCCTGATGGCCCGTCGGCTCGGCCAGCGCCTGGTGGCACCGGTGGCCCTGGCCGACGGCTGGGGCGATCCGGTCGGCTGGCTGCGCGATGCCGAGGAGTACTTCCACGGCGCGGGCGTGCCCGCCGTGGCCAACAGCTGTCGCGACCTGCTTCGCCGGGCGGGCGCGACCGTCCGGCAACGGCGCGACGGAACACCCGGCGTTCCGGCCCCGCTGCGACGCCAGGGGCTGACCGCCCGCGAGTACGAGGTGTTCTTGCTGCTCGCGCCGCGCCTGGGCAACCAGGAGATCGCCGAACGGCTGTACATCTCCCCGCGGACGGTGGAAAAGCACGTGGCCAAGCTGCTCGCCAAAACCGGCCGACCGCACCGTTCCGCCCTGTGCGACTACGCGACCGAGCTGATCGCGCAACTCCACTGACCCGGGCGCCCGGCAGTCGGGCACGACGCCGGGAGGCCGGGAGGCCGGGAGGCCGGGAGGCCGGGAGGCCGGGAGGCCGGGAGGCCGGCGGAAGCCTTCGCCGATCTCACGGGGCAGGCCGGGCAGGCACGTTGCACGACCTGACGTCAGCCCTCTGGTGCCGCCTTCCCGAACGCGCCGAGCGTGGATCGACACCCTGGGCTCGGACAACGCGGCCTCAGTCGTATTCCATACCGGCATAGGGATTCGGCTTGCCGCTCCAGGGCTCGATCCCCGCTGCGACAAGGCGGTCCCGCTCGCGCATGTGCAGGAAGCGCGGAATGCATCCCCACGCCGATCCAGTACACAACGCCCGCGTCCCACCGCCGCGTCTCCTCAACCGATCCCACTCCGGCATCGCTTGCCGCCACATCACCGTTCGTATCACTCTCCCGCTCTGCCCTGCCGCTGCGTCGGAAGCAGCTCGATCTCGACCGGCCCAGGACGCAGCACCGCACTTGCTGGACCGAACGCTTCCTCCTACGGCACATCCGAAGCTACCGGACGGGCGATTCCCGACTCAGCGGGCAGGACCGTACCTGGGCTCGGGGCGCTCCTCCGGGGTCATGGGAAGCCCAAGGATTTGCACCGGCCCCGGGTAGTAGGCAGAGCTGTTGGGGCCTGCCACTTCCTCACCAGACACGTACAGGTACAGCCACTGCGCGAAACCCATCGAGTACTCGAAGAACTCGCGCTCGCCGTCCTCTACGAAAATCCGCCAACGATCGTCTCCGGCGCCGGGGGCGAGGAATACGGTCTCCCCCCGGTCGGTCGACGCACAGGGCAACAGGCCGTCGACAGTTCCGAACCGCAACTCCTCCGTCCCAAGGGCTACTCGGGTATCTCCCTCGTGCCCTGCCCGGCGGAGGTGAGGCGGCCGGACAGGTCGTAGCCGAGAGTGCGGGTCGCGGTGGGGGCCTCGGCGCCGGTGCCGGTCTCCGAGATGAGGTCGCCGAGCACGTCGTAGCCGCGGGTGCGGGTGATCCCGCCGGGTTCGGTCGCAGTGGTGTTCTGTCCGACGGCGTCGTAGCCGAGGGTCCAGGTGCGGTCCACGGCCGCCGGATGTGCGGCGGTGGCGGGCGCGATGGTGGATTCCGGCAGCTGCCACGTGTTGTACGTGTACACGGTGGAGTTGCCGCGGCCGTCGGTGAGCCGGGTGCGGTTGCCGGCCGCGTCGTACCCGAAGCTGGTGGTGATGTTCTTGCCGGCGCTGACGGACTCGGTCTGGGTGGTCGTCCGGTCGAGCGCGTCATACGCGTAGCTGGCCGTGCCGTGTTCGGCGTCCTGTGCGGACACCAGGTTGCCGTCGGCGTCGTCGCCATCCCGGGCGGCCGCACCAGCCGCGTGTCGATCGGCGTCCAACTGCCGCCGGGACCCTTGAAGTTCACCGGCCCGTCGAAGTACTGCGTGGTGTACGTGCCGTCCTGGTTCCGGTAAGTGCGGGACTGGCTCTGCCGCTTCGCGGGTATCTCGGTGCTCGTGTCGGCGTCGAACCCGGTCACCCGGGAGGTATCGGGGGCGGTGGTCGGGCTGACCGGCGCCGACTCGGGCGGAGTCGGGGTTCCCGGACCGACCGGAGACGCGGGGAGCCCCGCGTCCAGAGGGAGTTCGCCGGGCGCCTTGAGCGCACCCTTGTGCCCGCCCGTCGCAGCGGCTTCCGTGGCGTCAGCGGGCGACTTGTGGCTTCGCCCCGCCGCGGACCCCCACTTCTGTTCGGGCGCCGAACCACCGGGACGCGCGCCCGGATTCCATTGCCCTGCAACGGCGGCCACCGCCTGCGTGCCGGTGACCAGCGTCAAGGCAAACGTCAGGGCAACAACCAACGAACGGACGGCGCGCACTCGGTCCCCCCAAGGAACGATCATGATGAGCAGGCGCCATCGAACATCATTCACACAACATTCACCGGAACCGCCCAAGAATTAGTGCCCCACATCACGGCGAAGACGCAAGACCCGTGCTGTGCGTGGTGAGTTGGACGTGTCGCCTGTGACAGCAGAGAGCGGGTGCGACGGGCGTTCGGGTACCTGGCCGGAGGGTGCGTTCGGGCACCCCCATTGCGGCGAAGGTGGCCACCCCCGCTCGGCACCAGCATTTTCCCCAGCAGGAAAGAGCGTGTTCAGAGGGCACCATCGGCTGATAGGAATTCCCCACGTCACGGAAATCCATTCGCCCGATCACACCGAACACGGGCGAACGCGTATGCAGAAGGAGGCCGCCGGCGGACGACCGGTCGAATCGTCCACAGGCGAGCACCTGATTCGACGGAGCAGGGCAGGCAGTGCTAACTGCCTCCTGGCCTTTGCATACGAGGTCAGATCACCAGCGAAAGGGCTACGAGGTATGAGGATCAGGAAACCGCTCGCGACTCTGGCGGCGACAGGCGCCTTGATGGCGAGCATCGTGACCATGGGTGTGGCATCTCCCGCGCAGGCCGCATCGGACCCCCGGTGCACCGGAAGCAAGCAAGCACCCTTGGGCAGCATGTGCGTGCACATCCACAACATCCAAACCGACCAGTGGTACTGGTTCGGCCCGTGGGTGAGCTGCCTGGACCACGAAATCCCGTTCTACGACTTTGTCACATACATCAAGAGCCAACAGGGCGGTGATGCCGAATCCATATACTGGAACTCCCACGGAAAGTACCTCGGCTACCGGAACGCGTACTTCTACGGCAGGCCGCCGGGCTACTACAGTCCGGAAATCTCCCCCACCTCCAAGATCAGGGTGTGCTGAAGCGTGTGGGCCGCGTGAGCGCTGCCGAACTTGATTGAGCGATGTCAGGCCGTTCGGTCTCGTCCACGACCAGGACCGCTTCTCCGTGCCCGGGCACGTCCATCACGCGCACAGACGGCAAGCCGTCCATGCTGCGGACCGGAAGCACCGAGAGTGCCGAAGAACGACACAGGACACCGCGGGAGTCCGTATGTACGCAACGATCCGGCGGCTGCGGGGGCTGCGTCTGGCGGCCCTTGCCGTCGTCGCGGTGCTGCTGGCCGCAATGGCGGTGCAGCTCAGCGCCGCTCCCGCCCGTGCCGCGATCGGTAACTGCCCGGTCGTCGACAACGAGAGCCCGCCGACCGTCGAAGCGATGAAAGCGATCGAGTTGGCCTGCCAGACGGTCGATGACCGGATCCGCTACAGCTTCGGCGGTGGTTGGGGTTCGCACCCCGGCGCCTCCTACGGTTGGTCGGATGGCACCTATTACGCACGCAACGACGCCAACGTGAAGGGTTACGACTGCTCCGGCTTCATGCACTGGCTGTGGTACGCGGTGACCGGCGACGAGAACTACCTGCCGCTGGGCGCGGACAGCCAGTTCCACACCTCCAGCCATGTCACGGCACGCTTCACCGCATCACAGGGGCTCAGCCCGCTGCTTCCGGGTGACCTGGTGTTCTGGGGCAACCCAGCGGTCGGCAACGGCATTTACCACGTCGCCATGTATCTGGGCGGTGGCTTGATCGTGCAGGAGTCACAGTCGGGCACACCCGCGAACGTCGACGCCCTCGACCATTCGGACTATGCGGGGGCGGTGCGCCTGGCGGGCTTCTCCGCCAGCAATCCGAACTGGCAGGAGTACGCAACGGGGATCGACAAGAACGTCGCCAATGCCCAATCCGTCCACGGCAAGGACGGCTGTGGCAGCGGCGGCTGCTCGCGCGGCTGCTCCTCCTTGTGGGTGGGCGACCACCCGAGCGATCCGCTGTGCGCAGGCGACACCGGCAGCGGTGGCGGTGGTGGCGGAGGGCCCGTGGCCGACGGCGACACGTACTGGGTCGACACATGGGGTGCGGCTCCTGGCCGCGACCTGGGTGGAACCCTGAACGCCGGGACGAACTACGTCTTCTGCAAGGAGTGGGGTGCCCAAGTCGGATCGGGCTCACAGTACAACCACTGGTGGCTGTACACCGACATGGACACCGGCGGCGAGGACTACGTATCGGCGTACTACCTGTCCGGCCAGGGCAACGACGAGGCGGACGACAGCTACGGATCCCCGATCCCGGCTTGCTGAGCCGCTCCCAACGCAGGCGCGCCGTAGGCCGTGGCAGCTCCAACGCCGCCACGGCACACGGTGCTCCGCCTCAAGCTCAACCACGCTGCCACCTCGCAACTCCCCACCTCGCCGAGGCTGCCCGGCGCCCACCGCACGGCGGGTCGGGCGCCCCGCACCGCCGGCCCGGCCCCGGCCCAGCCCAGCTCAGCCAGACAGCCATCGCGTCCCCGCGCTTCGCCGCCTCGGCGTAGAAGTCGCGCAGAAGGTGGCAGGCGTCCACGTAGTCCTTGACGGGGGAGGCGTGGGCGTCGCAATCCCGCGTTCGTGCCGTAGCAGCCGGTGAAGTCGACCGTGCGGTAGCGGTGTTCGACGACCTCGTAACTGATGGCGGCCAACTCGCTGTGAACGTCGGCCACCTGGGCGCTGGACAGCACCCGGGTACCCCCGTAGTCGGGTTCCTCCCCCGCCGGCACCTCGCCGCCGGCGATGGCCCGGGCCGCACCGGTCACCGGTCACCGGCATCGGGGCTGGTCCGTTATGAGCCGGGCGAGGGATGGCGCGAGGGAGACGATGCCGTCGGCGCCGGGGCGATTTCGGCGATGAGTCCCTCGACGAGGGCCCTGATCTCGTCGCGAATGGGCCGCACCGAGTCGACGCCCCGACCGGCCGGGTCGTCGAGCTTCCAGTCGAGGTAGCGCTTGCCGGGGAACACGGCGCAGGCGTCGCCGCAGCCCATGGTGATGCAGACGTCGGACTCGCGTACAGCGTCGATGGTGAGGACTTTCGGTGTCTCGGCTGAGATGTCCACGCCGACTTCGCGCATCGCCTCGACCACAGCGGGGTTGACCGCGTCTGCGGGCGTCGAGCCGGCCGATCGGACCTCGATCCGGTCGCCGGCGAGGCGCGTCATCCAGGCGGCGGCCATCTGGGAACGCCCGGCGTTGTGGACGCAGACGAAGAGCACTGACGGCGGTTTGTCGGACATCTTCGTGGTCTCTCCCGTCGAAAGCACATCAGTCCCAGTTGATATCAGGACTCAGTGACGTCAGCCACTACTGATGTGACAGTATCAGTCCATGATGACGTCAGTCGACACTGATCTGATCCGGGTTCTCGCGGACCCGCTACGGCTCCGGATCGTGACCCTGCTCTCCCGCGAGACGCTGTGCACCACCCACCTGGTGGAGGAGACCGGCGCCAAGCAGACCAATCTCTCCAACCACCTGAAGGTGCTGCGCGAGGCCGGCGTGCTGGACACCGAGCCCTGCGGCCGTTTCACCTACTACCGGCTGCGGCCCGACGTGATCGAGACCCTCGCCGGCCAGTTCGCCGCACTCGCCGCAACCGCCCGCGCCACCGCCGCAGCGGATACGAAGAGGTCTTGCCCGTGACCAGCGCCGAGCCGACCAGCGCCCGGCCCACCGACGCCGGCACACCCGGCCGGCCCGCCCAACTCACCGA
>NZ_JACEGK010000308.1:0-9440 GCF_056859195.1 Streptomyces sp. NH27 | reverse complement strand
ACCCCGGGGTAATCTGTGACATCGCAAACCCCCGGGGCGTGTAGCTCAGTGGTAGAGCGCCGCCCTTACAAGGCGGATGTCGGCGGTTCGAAACCGTCCACGCCCACCCCGGGTCCAGCCCCCTCAGCAGCACCACTGAGGGGGCCTTTTCGTGCCCTGAATCCACATGGAGTCCACATCCCCACCTGACTCCGCCGTCAGGTCACCCGTTCGAGGGATCAAATCGCGCCAACATCCCGGCTAGAGTGCCAAGTCGGAGGGGGCTGGCGTGACTCCCCCACGCGCGCCAGATCTGAGCCCTCCACACGCCTGCGCACCGAGTCGGGGAGACAGAGTGCACAGGGAGCGGGCCCCGTCGCATACGCCGACGGGGGCCCTTCTCGCGAACAGTAGACCGCCCCGCCTGCCGATGCAGACGGGGCGGCGCGCTCGACCGGAATCGAGCGCTGGCGGCCGGGTCGGGGCGGATCTGAGCACACCCACGACCGGCCGCGCTCTGGTCTGTACGTCCCCACCAGATGTGGCGTTTACGCTACAGACTTTTGATCATGGTCCACACAGCGTGGACCCGCGCCATCAGACCCGATCCCCGAACGCGTCCTCGCGCGCCGTCGGCAGATCGGCGACCAGATTCGCGAAGTACGACTGGCGAAGGGCTGGACGCAGGAACGGTTGGCTGAAGGCGCGGACCTCGACCGGGTGACCATCGTCCGCATCGAGACCGCGGTCGCCTCGGCGCGGCTCGATCACCTGCTCCTCATCGCAGACGCTCTCGCCGTACCGCTCGCTCAGCTCGTAGCGGAGCCGCCCCGCGGGTGACGGGGCGGCACCAGGTTGGGCGGCTACTACTGCCCTTCCTCGGCGATGGCGCGGAGCGCAGCCATGGCGATATCGCGCTCAGACTGGTCGCGGGTGGTGTCGCCAGCGATGAACGCGAGGTCGTCGACTGCGGCTGCGGCTGCGCGCTCCTCATCGGGCGTCTCGGGGGTGTCGGGCATGCTCGTCTCCTCGGGTGTGGATGGGGGGTTGGCCCCGGCGCGACAGGGGTCGGCGTGCGCCGGGGCCGTGCCGCGGCGAGCAGGCCGCGGCGGTGCCGTGGGACCAACCACGGCAGTCCTATTTGACGGGTGATCGGCCGTTCACCGGGGCGCACGCCCACCGGTGCACCAGAACCTCGGGTGCCGCGGCGGTGCCGTGCTCGATTGCCTCGCGCCGCTCGTCGCCCTGGCGTACAGGTGCCTGGCAGCAGTGACACGTCCCGACCACCCGCCGGCCGGGCTGCTCGGCCATCGGGTGTCCGGGCGCGGTCGGCGTCGCGCCTGGGCCGGCGATATATACGGTCCGCTGCGCCTGGCCGGCGTGGCAGTCGCAGCCGCACCGGTACGTCTGCACGGGCGTGTTCGCCTCGGTGTCGCCCGGCAGTCTCATCACCATATTGCCCGCGCACCGGTCGTGCGCCTCCGGCCAGGCGAGGCGATCGGACGCAGCGCACTCCGGTGACGCTGCCGGTTTGGTGGTGGCCATCGGATGCCGCCCGGCTACTTCTTCGAGCTGGTGCTGGTCGGCGTGGGCTTGGGGTCGGTGGTGCAGCCACCCTTACGGCAGCCGGGAACGCCACAGGACATGGTGATCACTCCTTGCTGGTGGACTGGGCTTTCTGGATGCGCGCCCGCAACCGCTCCGTGAGGGGCAGCGACGCGCCGGCGCGCTGATACAGGACGCTGACCAGGACGTTCAAGCGGCGGCTTCCCTCGACCGTCACATGCTCCGCGACGACCTGATCCAGTTCCGTGAGGATGTCGTCGAGGGGTCGGTCCGCAATGCGCGCACATGCCGATTCCAGGAACGGCACCCGCGGCACCCGCAGCGGCTTATCGAGGAGGTCACGGACCGTCGGCCCGTCGTGATCAGCAGCCATGTCTTGAGAGTCGGCCCGTTCGGCCCGGTGCGGGAGTGTGTACCGGACCTGTGTGCGGGTGGTCGAAACACACACTGTGTGTCCGGGAGTTGGCTACGCTCAATGCACTGAGAGTGAGCGAGGACCGCATGGAGCCCAACACCCTCCTCGACGCCCTACTGGACGAGGCTGGCATGTCCCGCAAAGGACTCGCCGCGCGCATCAACAAAGCCGGACAGGCCCGCGGCAAGAAGATGCGGTACGACCACACCGCGGTCATCCGCTGGCTCGGCGGGGCGCGGCCGCGTGGCATCGTGCCCGACCTGATCTGCGACATCCTCGCCAACCGCCTCGGGCGGCCCATCAGCATCGCCGACATCGGCATGGGCCCGACCGGCAGCGCGGCCCCGGCGGCGCCGCCCCTCGCCGGGTTCATCGAGCGATCTACCGCGCTGTGGCGGGGCGACGGGCAGCAACGCGCCGACGTTGAACAGACCCCGCTCATCACCGGACTGCCCGCGATCGGCCCCGTGTGGGAGTGGGAGAACCCGCCCGACGACCTCGACGTGTCCCGGCCCGGCAACATGCGCGTGGGCCACGGCGACATCGACACTCTGCGCGCCGCGCGCCTGCACTATGAGGCGATGTACCGGCAGGCCGGCGGTGTGGCCACCCGCGGCCGCGTCGTGCGGTTCCTCGCCGACCAGACCGCGCCCCTCGTCCGCGGCGCGTACACCGACGCGACCGGCCGTGAACTGCACCGGGCCGTCGGGGGACTCGTGGCGGTCGCGGGGATCTGCTCCTACGACTCCAACCGGCAGGGCCTCGCGCAGAGGTACTTCCACCAGGCGCTACGCCTTGCCAAAGCCAGCGGCGACCGGGCGTTCGGCGGGTACGTAATCGCGCTGCTCGTCAACCAGGCGATCTTCATGCGCGACTACCGGCAGGCGGTCGCGTTCGCCGAGGCCGGGATTCGCGCCGCGGGCACCGCGATCTCTCCCGCGCTGGCCACGGACCTGTACGCCATGCAGGCCAAAGCCTTCTCGCGGATGGGCGACCAGGCCGGCGCGCACCGCTGCATGACTGCCGCAGAGGAGGCCGCGGCCCGTATCCGGCCGGGCGAGGAGCCCGCCGAACTTGGCTACGTGCAACCGGGCCTCGTCGAGGCTCAGCTCGCGGAGGCGCTCATCAGCCTCCGCGACTGGGCGCCCGCCCAGAACTACGCCACCGAGGCGGTCCGGGCCCAGGCGCACGCCCGCGGCTCCATCCACCGCCTGGCAACCCTGGCGACCGCCGACCTCGGCCGTGGCGAAGCCGAGTTGGCGGCTGCGCACACCCTGGATGCGCTGACCTTGTCCCGCGGGCAGGAGTCGCAGCGGCTCCGGGATCGGTTCGTGCGGCTGCGTGGCATGCTCGCCGACCATGGGTCGGCGGTCAGTCGGGACGCGGTGGAGCAGATCGACGCGTCGCTGTCGGTTCCCCTGTAGGTGGCGTGCTGCGATAGCGTCCCGGAACTGGTGTCCAGGACGGGAGCGCGGCGTGTCGGTGTGGAAGAACCTTGGGGAGAAGACGGTCTACGAGAACCCGTGGCTGCGGGTCAATCTCGCGGACGTGGAACTGCCCGACGGCCGGCACCTTGACCACTACCTGATCCGGCAGCGCCCGGTCGCCCTGGCCACCGCGGTCAACGAAGCAGGCGAGGTGCTCCTGCTGTGGCGGCACCGCTTCATCACCGACACGTGGGGTTGGGAGTTGGCGGCCGGCGTTGTCGAGGTGGAGAAGGGCGAGTCTGTTGAGGAGGCGGCTGCTCGGGAGATGCTGGAGGAGACCGGGTGGCGGCCGGGACCGCTGCGGCACTTGCTGACGGTGGAGCCGTCCAACGGGCTCAGCGACGCACGGCACCACGTGTACTGGTCGGAGTCCGCGGACTATGTGGGGCACCCGGAGGACGATTTCGAGTCGGAGCGGCGCGAGTGGGTGCCGCTGGCCGACGTGCCAGCGCTGGTCGCACGGGGTGAGGTGCGGTCGGCGAATGCGGTTGCAGCGCTGCTGTTGCTGCATCACCTGCGCGTGTCCTGAGTGGCATGTGCCAGGTGGCGCGCGGAGGCTCCGCTGTGGGTGCCGCCCCGTAGGCTTGTCGCATGATCCCCGAGTCGTCGCCTGTTGATGCCGCGCGCCCGTCGGCGGCGGATATCAACGCGCAGATTCGGCGGCTCAGCGAGGGGCGTGCGGTGTGGACGCGGGCGGCGCTGGCCGAGCTGGCACTGCTGCGCGCCGAATGGCGTGAGGCAGTGGCCCGGGAGCAGGAGCTGGCGGCGTGACGCGCATCGTCCGGTACGTCGGCGGCCCCCTGGACGGCCAGGAGATGGACGTCTCGGACTGGTCGGAGGAGTCGATCAGGGGCGGCGTCTACCAGATCGTGGACGGCTGGGTGGACCGAGCGGACTGGAGAGCTACGGCGCCGGTTGGCGTACTGCTGCGAGGCGTTCCAGGCGTGCCACTACACGGCGCTCGGCCGGGACCTTCCCGGGCTGGTTGTCGCCGTGCAGCAGGCCGCAGCCCGCACTGACGGCTCCGAGGCATACGTGCTGGTCTCCCGCGTGCTTCAGCTCGCCGCGAGCTTCCTCCACAAGTACGGGCCGGCGACCGCCGTGCAGGCCGCAGCCGTCGCCGACCGGGCGCTTGCCGCGGCGCAGCGTTCCGGGGACGCGGTCGCGATCGGCGCCGCCTCGCGGCGCGTTGCGAAGTCGCTGTTCTACCAGGGTCGTTCGGCGGCGGCCGTCGCGTTCGCAGTCGAGTCGGCGGCCGCGCTGCATGACGACTTGGTGGCCGCTGGACCTGCGGGGCTGTCCACGCTGGGGATGCTGCACCTGAACGCCGCGATCGCCGCGGCTGCGGAGGAACGGCCGACCGCCGCGGTGCGTGCGGCGACCGGTCATGTGGATGAGGCCGCCGACGTGGCCGACCGGCAGGGCGCGGACCTCAATGAGGACTGGACGGCGTTCGGGCCGACGAACGTGCTGATGCACCGGATTGATGTCCTCGCCCGGTTCGAGGATGGTTGGGCTGCGGTCGAGGCGGCTGGCGAGTTGGACCCGGCGGCGTTTGCGGACATTGCCCGGGAGCGTCGGGCGCAGCACCTCATCACGATGGCACGCAGTCAGCTCTTGACACGGTACAAGGACCCTGCTGTGCAGGCATTGTTGGAGGCGGAACGTCTTGCGCCGGAGGAGGTGCGGGGCAGGCAGTCGACGCGGGCGCTGGTAGAGGATCTGGTCGGTGCGAGCCCCGTACCCAGCGGGGAGTTGCGTGCGCCGGCGGCTCGGTGTGGACTCCGGGCATGACTCGTGTGCTGTACCTGATCGCGTGTGCTGCCGGCCCGACCCAATACGTGGATGAGGGGGTGCGTGCGGCGCAGGCCGCGGGGTGGGATGTGTGCCTGGTGCTGACCCCGTCGGCTGCACGGTGGTGGGAGCCGCGCATGGGCGAGCTGGTTGAGTTGACCGGGCATCCGGTGCGCAGCCAGTACAAGCTGCCGTGGGAGAAGGACGCTTTGCCGAAGGCGGGCGCGATGCTGGTGGCGCCGATCTCGTGCACGACCCTCAACAAGTGGGGCGCCGGGATCTCCGACACCCTCGCGATCGGTCTGCCGTCGGAGGGAGTCCACATGGGCGTCCCGGTGTTCGCCATGCCGTACTTCAACCGCGCGCAGGGCGCCCAGCCGGCGGTGCAGGAGAGCATCGGCCGCCTGACGGCGCAGGGCGTGACGTACCTTGGCGGCCCGGACGGGTACGAGTCGCATCCGCCGAAGCAGGGCAACCCGAAAGCGTTCCCGTGGGAGCGGGCTGTGGCGGCTCTCGGTTGAGGGTGGCGGCCCCGTAGGGTTGTCGCACGACCCCGCAGACGCCCACCGGTGATCCGCCGCTCCCGACGGCGGCTGCCATCAACGAGCGGATCCGGGCGCTGTCCGCCGGCCGTGCGGTGTGGACGGATGCGGCCCGCCCGGAGTGTGGAACTGATCTCCGCGCAGGTCAACATCACGCAGCCGACCGAGATCGCGCTGTACATCGCTGCGTTCGAGCAGTTGCGGCAGAGGGCCGTGTACGGGGCGGAGGCGCGGGTGCTGATCGTGCGCGCGATCGATGCGCTGAGGTAGCGACAGTGGCACGCTCGGCCACATGAGGGCCACTCGGGCATCACCGTCCCGGTCGGCCGGGACGTCCATGATCCGATCGCCTTCGGAAGGACAACAGCTTCCGAGACGTCCGCAGGTGAGGACGCAGGCTGTGCCGGGGCCGGGCCACCGTCGGCGGCCGGCGCGGCAGCGGAGACTCGGCCACTTGGCGGGCAAACCTCGTTCGCGTGAATCGCGGGGCCGGATCGCATGAGGATTGCCGGGGAAGCGTAGTTCTCCAGGGAACGCCGCCCCGGCCGTTCGTCCTCCGACCGGAAGGCGCCGCCGTGCGTATTCTCCGTCCCGTCACGGGCGCCGCCGCGCTCGCCCTCGCCGCCTGCACCACTCTCGCCGCCACTTCGACGGCCCACGCCACCGCTGTCGACCTGGCCTGTACGAGTACCATCGCCCCGCAATACACCCCCGGGCTGACCCTCACCCCCGCGGCCGTCACCCTGAACGGGCCCGGCACCCTGGACAATTGCGTGGGGAAGGCGGGGATGACCTCGGGGACCATCGCCGCGCACGGCTCCAGCAGTTCCTTCTCCTGCACCGCGGGGAGCCTCCAGGTCGAGGGTGACATCACCTGGAACGACCGGACCACCTCGCACTTCACCTTCACGGCGCTGCGTGTGCTCCAGACCAACGGCTCCCTCGTCAGCGTGAACAGCGGCACCATCACCTCGGGCCCCTTCACCGGGGACACCCTCACCGCTTCGTACACCCTCAGCAACCTCCCCTCGGCCTGCGCGCTCCCGGGCGGGGTGACCTCCGCGACCGGCACCGGCGTGTACACGCTGTCGAACTGACAGCCCGAGGGGCCGACCGGCGCGGACGCCCTGGCCGCCACTTCGCGGCCGACCGCGCCGCGCCCACGAACGGCTGACCGGCCATGTCACTCCGGACCCGCCGGGAAGCTTGTGCCGCACATTCTGCGCATACGAAGGAGTATTCGTGCGATTCCGCACCCACGCCGTCGTGGCACTGCTCGCCGCCGCCTCGTTCGCCCAGACCGGCGCAGCCTTGGCCGCTGCCCCTGTCCGTACGGCCTCGTCCCCCCACGTCGTGACCGACGAGGAACTCTGCCCGTTCGTCGGGGCCCAGCGAGTGGACGGGACAGGGTTCGACACCTGCGTCCCCGGCGGCGAATGGGTCTACCAGGACTGCGCTCCGGGAACCGTTTCCGTCCAGGGCTGGGGCGCGGCCAAGTACAGGATCTGGTGCGTCGTTCCCGACTGACCGTCGGGCACGGCGTGGTGGCGTGAGTGGCCGGACCTCCTCCACCGACCGCCGGATACCGGGCACCTCATCGCCCCGCTACCCGCGGCCGGGCATTGCCGCCTGCCGGTGTTCCCGACAGCAGAGGCGAGACCCGACCCGGGCCACTGACGTTCCCGCACCCGCGCCCCACGTGCGGCCGGAACCCGGCGCGGGGCCGGCTGCGTTCCGGCATGAGCCACCACGCCAAAAGGGTCTGTTCACTTGCCCGGGACGGGCGGCGGCACATGAAACCCCGGGCTCGGTGAAAATGTGCCCGGGGTCGGCGTCTACTGGACTTCAGGCAGCGTCTCGGTACACAGCGTCTTTGGGCTGAGCCTGTCCGGCGCTGGACAAGGCGAAGGCCGCGTTCGGGTGCTTCCACATGAGGTCGACCCAGTCCTTCATCGTCGCGGTCAGCGGAACCGGCACGAGCGGGACCGGTTTCGGTTGCCGTGTCGTGGACATCACTGCGGCGAAGAGGCGGTCGGCCATGGTCATGAGGACTACGTCGTGGCCATAGTCGAGCATGCGTTCCATAACGTCGCCCGCCAGCTCCGACTGGCCGGCGATGACGATGGTGTGGCGGCCCTGCGTATCGAGTGTGCTCGCATTGTCGGCGAGACCGCGCACCAAGTCCTGCAGAGTTTCGGATCGCTCGATCTCTCGACGAACCGCCTCTCGCTCCGAGGCGAACTGGTCCTCAGCAGGGCAGTCAAAGGTGATGGTCATGGTCGTCGTGGTGAGCAGGGCATGGTCGATCATCGTCATCTCGTCGCGGCTCGGGTACTGCTGGCCGTCGGCGAGGCCGATGCCGTGGAGCCAGGCGTTCACCTCGGACCAGAGCCACACTCTGGAGCGGCCTGCCGTCCCCTCGGGCCGAGGAAACGGCGGCTTGTCCGACTGTCGCTCGCCGCTGATCCACTGAGCCACGTTCTGCCGGCTCCGACCGGTTCGTTCGGCGATCTCCGTGATGCCGACGAGATTGCGATCGACCCGGTGTACACGCAGGCGGGGGACGGCGTTGATGGCTTTCGCCGCCGCGTAACGAGCGGCACGGACCGGGTCCTCCCCGGTTGCTGTGATGGTCAGCAGGTCGACGCCGCCGCCGCGAAAGAGCATCGCGTCGAGTTCCTCGAGAGCGTCGACAGCGGCGTCGTCGTCGACGGATGCGCCTGACACGACGAAGGTCAATTCATAGTTCATGAGCCCCCTCTCTACGCGGGTAAGGATGTCAGAGCTGTTGTCATTCGTCAACGCCGAAAGGTGGCAAAGGCGGGCAAAGGGTAATCTTGCTTCAAGACGCTTCCCTCTTGCGGGCGGGGCTGCGCTGCGGGGAATCCTCCGGCTTCGGACAGCGTGCGGCGGCCACCCTGATGCGCCTGGCTGTGGCGTCCACGTCCCTGGGTGTGCCGGGAACCGGGATCGTGGAGCATCCGCACGGGCAGTAGAGCCTGCCTTTGTGCCCCTCCTTGTGCGCGGACCAGCCGGCTTCGACGAGGGATTCGACGACCTCGCGAATCTCCTTCTTGAGTTCCGAGGTCTTCAGCGGCTTACCAACCATGTCGGCCCCCCTGCGTCTGCGAGGCCGCCATGGCCGCACGGATGAAAGTCCGGTGAGGGGAGGCGGGCTTGCGCTGCGTGGTCGAGATCAGCCGCGTTGCGGTGGGCAGATGCCACCAAGTCCTCCGCTCGTGGTGCCACGCCCTCGGCGGGATTGCCGCCCGCCCGAGGGCATACGTCTGTCTGGTGTCGGTTCGCACAAGAAGCCGACCGCTACAGATTGCTCCGTGTGGCGGACGGCCTGTCGGTGATGCCGTGTCAGGCTTGCGTGGGGCGTGCCGAGTTGGGGGTGGTCTGTTCCGTCACCTCGCATGATGTGCGGTGGTTGACCGATCATCGCTCATTTCGGGCAGGCCAAGATCATTACTCAGCGTTGTCTTTTGGGGCACGAGTGCCCCGGTGATCGTGCGTGAAGTACGCCGCCGCAACGACGCGGGCCGACCATGCTCATGGCTGAGGAGAGTCGGCAGGAATGGGGCTCGGCGGCTGGGCCGGAGTGGCCGCGTTGCGCTGCCGGCCCCTGGTGCCGGCGATCTGCTTGCGTGCCAC
>NZ_JACEGK010000307.1:0-9505 GCF_056859195.1 Streptomyces sp. NH27 | reverse complement strand
CCCTTACGTTATACGTGCGCGTGCTTTACGCCGCGGGCGTCCCCGTGTCGGTCTGCGTGCCCGTCCCCGTCCCCGTGCCCGTCGGCGTGCCGGACTTGTCGCCGGAGGTCTTGCCGGGCGACTTGTCCGAGGTCTTACCGGACGACTTGCCCGAGGTCTTGTCGGACCCGGACGCCCCGGACGCCCCGGTCGTCCGGTTGCTCGTCGACGGCGCCTTCGGCGTCGTCGGCGCGGCCGTCGTGGGCAGTGAACCCGGCCCGTACGGCGCGAAGTAACTGCTCGCCGGCGTCACGTTGACTTCCATCTTCACCGCGCCGGCGGAGCTGAAGGCGAAGACCGCGTTCTGGACGTCGCCGTCGCGCAGCGCCTCGTTCCGGCCCCGCAGGACCGCCGCGGGGTTGCCCTTGCCGCCGAGCAGCACGGTGCCGTGCGCCGGCACGCTGATCGTCGATCCGCCGTGGGCGCCCTTCAGTTCGGCCATCGTGGTGCCGCCGATCTGCACGGACTGCAGGCTCTGGGCGGAGGAACCGTTGTTGAACAGGCGGGCGGTGATGGTCGCCGGTCCGCTCGGGTCGGTGAGCACGAAGGCGTTCTGCACCTTCACGTCACCCACCGATCCCGAGTCGCTGTCCGGGTGAACCTCCAGCGATTCCGCGTCGTTGCCGGCCGAACATGCGGCGGCGAGAGGCGCGAGCGAGAGCGCGAGTACGGCGGCGAGAGCGCCGCGACGGATGCTGCGGACCACGGCGGCGGCATCTCCTTGGGCAGGGTACGGAAGATCTTCCAGCGGCCTTACATTACCGACGCCACACCCTCGGTCGTGCACCGGCCCCGCCTTTAGGGCGCGTTGATTACCGGAGTGCCCCAAGATCGGTCGCGGGGCCTTTTCCATGATCGGGCAAAATTCGATCTTCGGGCGGCCGGTAACCGGCCATCGGCCCGAACGGCGTAGCGAGGGCGCACTCCTGTGAGAGTGACAAATCTGGACGTACCGCCCCCCGTTCGGGGTCCTCCGGGGCTGTAACGGGTACGTTTCGGGCCCGGCGTATACCTGCTCCGACCTGCGAATACCTCCTCGGCGCCGCCCCCTCCAGCACGTTCCGGGGGCGGTTGTCAAGCCCCGAGATATGCCCTGACCTGCGGAAACGCCATTCAGAAGACGCCGTTCCCGTGTTACCCTGGATAGCCACGGAAGGGGTACCTGTCACATGACGTTCAAGGTTGGCGACACCGTGGTCTATCCCCATCACGGGGCCGCGCTGATCGAAGCGATCGAAATTCGCCAGATCAAAGGCGTGGACAAGACCTACTTGGTGCTCAAGGTCGCCCAGGGCGACTTGACGGTACGCGTACCCGCGGACAATGCGGAGTTCGTCGGCGTACGCGACGTGGTCGGTCAGGACGGTTTGGACCGGGTCTTCGAGGTGCTGCGGGCGCCGTACACCGAGGAGCCCACCAACTGGTCCCGCCGCTACAAGGCAAATCTGGAGAAGCTCGCCTCCGGCGACGTCATCAAGGTCGCGGAGGTCGTGCGCGACTTGTGGCGCCGTGAGCGTGAGCGCGGCCTGTCGGCGGGTGAGAAGCGCATGCTCGCCAAGGCGCGACAGATCCTGGTCAGCGAACTCGCACTGGCCGAGAACACCAACGAGGACAAGGCCGAGACTCTGCTCGACGAGGTCCTCGCGTCGTAAGACCGTCCCTTTTCGGACGTTCTCGTGTCGCGTCCTTGCCGGTGTGAGACCCCACGCCGCCCCATGTGACGTACCGACTTACGCAGACGCACCCCCGGCCACCAACGGGGGACCTGCCGCGGCACCCGGTCGAGCAGGATGACCGGGTGCTGCGGCATGCTGATACCACGGCATGCCCATCATGCCGGGCGAGCGAAGGTCCTCCGGAGGTCACGGAAGGGGTCCGGAAGAACACCGCGCCAGGCACTGAAGAGTGCGATACCCATCTGACACAAGGACACAAACCTGCGTACCGCCGCTGTCATTCCCGCCGCCGGACGTGGCGTCCGGCTCGGCCCCGGCGCGCCCAAGGCGCTGCGCACCCTGGGCGGGGTGCCGATCCTCGTCCACGCGGTCCGCGCGATGGCCGCGGCCCGGGCCGTCCAGGTCATCGTCGTGGTCGCCCCGCCCGACGGCGCGGCCGAGGTCAGAGCGCTGCTCGACGCCCACGAACTGCCCGAGGCGACCGCCGTCACCGTCGTCCCCGGCGGCGGGTCCCGGCAGGACTCGGTACGGCTCGGCCTGGCCGCGCTGCCCGACGACGTCGACGTGGTGCTGGTGCACGACGCGGCCCGCCCGCTGGTGCCCGTCGAGACCGTCGAGGGTGTCGTCGAGGCGGTGCGTTCCGGCGCGCCGGCCGTCGTCCCCGGAATTCCGCTCGCCGACACCGTCAAGAGCGTCGAGCCGGAGACCGGCGCGGTCACCGGCACCCCGCAGCGCGCCCTGCTGCGCGCCGTGCAGACCCCGCAGGGCTTCGACCGCGCCGTGCTCGTCAAGGCGCACGCCACCGTCACCGAGGACGTCACGGACGACGCGAGCATGGTCGAGCAGCTCGGCGTGCCGGTCCGGGTGGTGCCCGGACACGAGGAGGCGTTCAAGGTGACCCGCCCGCTGGACCTCGTGCTCGCCGAGGCCGTACTCGCCCGCAGGAGGGCTCATGGCCACTGAGGAGCACAGCGCCGGGCCGTCCGACGGCGGGCTGCCGCCGTTGCCGCAGGTCGGTATCGGCACCGACATCCACGCCTTCGAGGAGGGCCGCGAGCTGTGGTGTGCGGGCCTGAAGTGGGAGGGCGAGGGGACCGGCCTGGCCGGGCACTCCGACGCCGACGTGGTCGCGCACGCCGCGTGCAACGCGCTGTTCTCCGCGGCCGGGCTCGGTGACCTCGGCGCGCACTTCGGCACGGGGCGGCCCGAGTGGGCCGGCGCGTCCGGGCTGACACTCCTCGCCGAGGCGGCCCGGATCGTCCGCGACGCGGGGTTCGTGATCGGGAACGTGGCCGTCCAGGTGGTCGGGCAGCGGCCCAAGATCGGGAAGCGGCGCGACGAGGCGCAGCAGGTGCTGGCCACTGCCGTGGGGGCGCCGGTCTTCGTCAGCGCGGCCACCTCGGACGGGCTGGGCTTCACCGGCCGCGGTGAAGGGCTCGCCGCGATCGCCACGGCGCTGGTCGTACGATCCGCCCGGGGCTCCGCGTCCTGACGGTGCTGCCGGACCGTCCGCCGGTGGGTGGCCGGTCGTGCGGTTCCCCGCCCCCCTTGTCCTGGTTGCCCGCCGCGCGAACGGCTCCGCTCGTACGGAGCCGGAGCCGGTTGTTTGTGACCGGAGCATGTGCAGTTCGCCCAGGGGCGTGGGGCACGCGCCTTCGCCCACTACCCTTGTCCCGTGACTATTCGCCTGTACGACACCGACGCGCGCCAGGTTCGTGATTTCGCCCCGCTCACGCCGGGCCGCGTCTCGATCTACCTGTGTGGCGCCACCGTGCAGGCGGCCCCGCACATCGGCCACATCCGCTCCGGTCTGAACTTCGACATCATGCGCCGGTGGTTCAGCTACCGCGGCTACGAAGTGACCTTCGTGCGCAACGTGACGGACATCGACGACAAGATCATCAGGAAGGCGGCCGAGCAGGACCGTCCCTGGTGGGCGATCGGGTACGAGAACGAGCGCGCCTTCACCAACGGTTACGACGCGCTGGGCTGCCTCCCGCCGACGTACGAGCCGCGGGCCACCGGCCATGTGCCGGAGATGATCGAGATGATGCGCGGCCTGATCGCGGGCGGCCACGCCTACGAGTCCGACGGGAACGTCTACTTCGACGTGCGCTCGTTCCCCGACTACCTGGAGCTGTCCAACCAGGAGCTGGACAACCTCCGGCAGCCGGAGGGCGAGGGCGAGACCGGCAAGCGCGACCAGCGGGACTTCGCGATGTGGAAGGCCGCCAAGCCCGGCGAGCCGTCGTGGGAGACCCCGTGGGGCCGCGGCCGGCCCGGCTGGCACCTGGAGTGCTCGGCGATGGTCCACAAGTACCTGGGCCCCGTCTTCGACATCCACGGCGGCGGCATCGACCTGATCTTCCCGCACCACGAGAACGAGATCGCGCAGGCGAAGGCGTACGGCGACGAGTTCGCCCGGTACTGGGTGCACAACGCGTGGGTCACCATGAGCGGCGAGAAGATGAGCAAGTCGCTCGGCAACTCGGTGCTGGTCTCCGAGATGGTGCGGCGCTGGCGGCCGATCGTGCTGCGCTACTACCTGGGCACCCCGCACTACCGGTCGATGATCGAGTACAGCGAGGAGGCCCTGCGCGAGGCCGAGTCGGCGTTCGCGCGGATCGAGGGCTTCGCGCAGCGGGTGACGGAGAAGGCGGGTCCGGTCGAGCCGGCCGCCGAGGTGCCGCCGGCCTTCGCCGAGGCGATGGACGACGACATGGGCGTCCCGCAGGCGCTGGCTGTGGTGCACACCACGGTCCGGCAGGGCAACAGCGCGCTGACCGCCGACGACAAGGAGACGGCGGTCGCGCGTCTGGCCGAGGTCCGTGCGATGCTCGGAGTACTGGGTCTCGACCCTTTCGACCCGCACTGGAGCGGCGCCGAGGGCGGCGACGACCTGCACGGTGTCGTCGACTCCCTGGTGCGGCTGGTCCTGGAGCAGCGGCAGTCCGCGCGGTCCCGCAAGGACTACGGCACCGCCGACGCCATCCGCGACCAGCTCGTCCAGGCGGGTCTGGAGATCGAGGACACCCCGACCGGCTCGCGCTGGACGCTCAGGGGCTGACCTCGGCGACCGGCCCCGAGGGGCCGGTCTTCAAGGGGTTGGCCTCCGGGGTCGGCCTCCGGTGTTCACCGGCTCGCGGGACCCGTGGAGCTTTGCAGCGTTCGACCGAAGAAGTGAGAGTGTCTCCCATGGCCGGGAACAGCCAGCGCAGGAACCGCCGTACGTCCAACAAGAAGGGCGCCACGGTCGGTAGCGGCGGGCAGCGCCGCAAGGCCCTCGAAGGCAAGGGCCCCACGCCGCCGGCCGATGCGCGCAAGGGCCACAAGAAGAACCGGGTCGCCAACGCCCAGGCCCGGCGGACCGTCTCGGCGCAGTCCCGCCGGCCCTCGGGCCGCGGTGCCAAGTCGACCTCGGAGATGGTGGTCGGCCGTAACCCGGTGGTCGAGGCGCTGCGCGCCGACATCCCCGCGACGGCCGTCTACGTCCAGCAGTACATCGAGAACGACGAACGGGTGCGCGAGGCGGTGACGCTCGCCACCGACCGCGGGGTGCCGCTGCTGGAGGCGCCGCGGCCGGAGCTCGACCGGATCACCGCGGGCCTCAACCACCAGGGCCTGGTGCTCCAGATCCCGCCCTACGAGTACGCGCACCCCGATGACCTGGTGGCCGCCGCGGCCGGCCGTGGCGAGGACCCGCTGATCGTGGCGCTCGACGGCGTCACCGACCCGCGCAACCTCGGCGCCGTGGTGCGCTCGGTCGCCGCGTTCGGCGGACACGGCGTGGTGGTGCCCGAGCGGCGCGCGGCGGGTATGACCGCGGGCGCGTGGAAGACCTCCGCGGGCACCGCCGCCCGGGTGCCGGTGGCCCGTGCCACCAACCTCACCCGCACCCTTGAGGCGTACCAGAAGGCCGGGCTGACCGTCGTCGGGCTGGCCGCCGACGGGGAGTTGGAGCTCCAGGACCTGGAACTGCTGGGCGGCCCGGTGGTCGTGGTGGCCGGCAGCGAGGGCAAGGGACTGTCCCGGCTGGTCGGCGAGACGTGCGACGTGCGGGTGCGGATTCCGATGCCGGGTGGCGCCGAGTCGCTCAACGCGGGTGTCGCGGCCGGCGTGGTGCTGTACGAGGCGTCCCGCCGCCGCGCGTAGCCGGCCGGTCCGCGGTGCCGGCGGTCTGACGGGGGACCGTCAGGCAGTGTCCTAAACGACCGTCACTCGGTTAGATGAGCGTGGACACCAGAACACCCCGCACCTCGACGGGGGGAGGGGCGCCCGGGTTTGATGAGCGCGTGCTGACCATGGCACGGGTGCCGAGCGATCCCGCCCAGGTCATCGTCAACCATGCGAGCTTCCGGGTTCAGCTCGGCGCGGCCTCGACCCCCGCCCTCGGCGTCGCGGACACGGTACGGATGCCAGCCATGCGGCGTGGCAAGCCCGTTGTGTGGTCAGGCCACACCTCGCCCGAGTTGACGCAGGCGGTGCGTCGGCAGGCCGACGCCGCGGCCGGTCAGGGGCGGGCCGGAGCCGCGACGCAGGTGCTGCCCCGGATCGACGAGACGTCCGTACTGCCGCCCGCCGTTCCCACGGTGGTCGGCCAGCGCGCCCCGCTGGACGAACCGTTGAGCGGCACGAGAGGCCGCGGCTACGACGACGGCTACGGCGACCGCCATGGCGACGGGGACGGGTCCGACGGCGACGACCGCGCCCGCTCGCGCGGGCGCCGCGACACCGTCAAGCACGCGTACTACCCGCACCGGCGGATGAACCTCGGCATCGTGCTGCTGCCGCTACGCGTCCTCCTCGGCTTCGTGTCGATCTACGCGGGCATGGGCAAGCTGTGCGACCGGGTCTACTTCGACGGCGGCCACCGCGGTTCGATGGTCAAGTGGCTCTCCTCGCTGCACCCTTGGGCCGCCGCCGAGCCGCTGCGCGACGTCGCGCTCAACCACCCGGTGGGCGCGGGCCTTTCCGTCGCCTTCCTCCAGGTCGTGGTGGGCGTGCTCACCGTCTTCGGCCTGTGGCAGCGGATCGCCGCGGCGTTCGGCGCCGCCGTGTCGATCGCGCTGCTGGTCACCGTGAGCTGGCGGACCGTCCCGGTCTACGACGCGCCCGACTTCATCTACCTGGCCGCCTGGAGCCCGCTGGTGATCGCCGGCGCCCCGGTCTACTCGGTCGACGGCCACCTCGCGAGCGACGCCTGGCGCCGACTCGGCCCCCGCGTGACCCTGTGGGACCTGCGCCGCCGCGTGCTGCGCAGGGGCACGGTGCTCGCCACGGTCACCATCGGCCTGACGCTGCTGGTCGGTTCGGTGCTGGGTGCGGCCGTCCGCGCCAGCAGCACGGAGCACGGCCACTCCGGTTCCGGCGTGACTCCCGTGAACAACCTGCCCGGTTCGCCGCTTCCGGAGGTCTCCGGCGGTGACAGCGACGGGGGTTCGGCCGGCACCTCGGCCGACCCGACGCGTTCGGCCGGCCCCGGCAGGAGCGGGAAGAGCGGCGCCGACGGGGCACAGTCCGGTTCGAAGCCGAGCCGGACGCACGCGCCGACCGGCAGCAGCGCGCCGCACAGCACCCACACCACCATCGGTACGGGTGGCGGCTCCACGCGGTCCGGCAGCGGGTCCGGGTCCGGCGGTTCGTCCGGGGGGTCCTCCGGTGGGAGCGCCCCGGCGACCCATGCGCCGCCGCCCGCCGCCACCCAGGCTCCGCCGCCGCCCGCACCGCCGGCGAAACCCCCGCAGGGCGCGATCGGCGGGCTGCTCGGCAGCGGGCCGCTGCTGGGTCTCGCCGCGGGGCCCGCGGGCCACTCCACGGCCCCGCAGAACATGGCCTGACCGCTCGGACATCGCGCAGGGGCGCCCCCTCGGGAAGGGGGCGCCCCTGCGCGTTCGGTCGTGGGTGCGGTACGCCCGATGCACGCTCCTGGTGCGCGGCGTTCCTGGTGGGTTGTGCCGCCTGCGCTATGCCCGGCCGTAGAGGAGGGGCGGCCTGCGGGCCGATCACTCCTGGTGCGAACCCAGTTCCTTGGCGGCCTCGTTGAGGTCCTTCGCGGTGTCGATGGCCCGCCAGTACGCGCCGTGGGGGATCGGGAACCCGGCGAGCCGGCGTTCGCGGGCGAGCCGGGGGAAGGTGGTCCGCTCGTGGTCCCCGAGGTCGGGCAGCATCGCGGTGAACTCGGGCGCGAAGACGTACACGCCGGCGTTGATCAGGTAGGGCGACGGGGGCGCCTCGATGAAGTCCAGCACCTGCCCGAACTCGTTGGTCTCCACGGCGCCCCAGGGGATGCGCGGGCGGGCCAGCGCGAGCGTCGCGACGGCGCCGCGCTCCTCGTGGAACTCGGCCATCTCGTGCAGCGGGAAGCGGGTCCAGATGTCGCCGTTGGTGGCGTACCAGGGCTCGCCGGGGCGGGGCAGGGAGCCGGCCGCGTACTTCAGCCCGCCGCCGCGGCCCAGCGGCTCGCGCTCGATGACGGTGGTGACGTTGAGCGGGAGCGGGGTCGAGTCCAGCCACTTCTGCAGCACCTCGGCGAGGTGCCCGCAGGAGATCACGGCGTCCGTGACGCCTTCCGAGGCGAGCCAGGCCAGTTGATGGCCGATGATCGGCACCCCGGTGCCGGGGATCTCCACCATCGGCTTGGGCCGGTCGTCGGTGTACGGCCGCAGCCGTGACCCCTGGCCGCCGGCGAGCAGAACCGCCTGGGTGACCGGGGTGCGGGCTCCGCCACCGGTTTCGCGGGCCGCGGAGCGCGGAACCGCGGCACGTGAGGCCGCGGCGGGCGGGGTGGCGGCTGCGGCGGTGGTACGGGGTCGTTGGTCGGCGCGCGTCATGGAGCGCACCTTACGACCTGGGGGGTAGCAGGGAGTGGATCAGGGAGCGGCGTCATGTGGCTTCGGATCCAAGGCGGAGGAGGGAGGCGATGCGGTGGGGGTACCTCCCACGCCGCAGGCTGTGGGGGAGTCGTCGACCGACGACAACGCCGGAGGCGGAGTCGCAGGGCGGCGCGAGCCCGCTCCCTACTACCCCCCAGGTCGTTATGCGACGAGGGGCGTACGGCCCATGTGGTGCGGGCCGTACGCCTGCCGTGCTCGTCGCCTGCGTACGGTTCGGGTTCGCGTGTCCGTTCAGCCGACGGACGCCACGCCGGTCGCGAACGCGGTGTCGCACACCGGCCGCGACCACGCCTGCGCGCGGTGGGCGGCGCCGTCGTACTTGGCGACGGCCGCGCGGCCCAGCGAGCGGGCGATGTCGGCGCAGTAGCGCGCCAGACCGGGCTGCTTGGCCATGGCCACCTGGAGGTCGGTCAGGGCGGCGCCCGGGTCCTTCTCCTGGAGTTCGGCCAGCAGCTTCTGGCGCAGCGCCTCCTGGGGCGCGAGGGCCGCTTGCTTCTTCGTCGACGCAGCGGTCAGCACCTGTCCGTCCGAGGACGATGCGGCCCACGGCACGCGGGTGACGGCGAGCGTCCCCGACAGTACGAGGACGACCGGAAGAACGAAAGCGAATGTCTTGCCGAGACGGCGAGCTACCTGGTTCACGCATCGGATCGTAGCGAATGGTAATGATTTGGCGACATTCAGTCACTCTGACGAGGGAGGCGAAACGGGGCAGCCGCAGTCACCGTGTTGACGAACACACCCGAAAGGCCGGATTTGAGGATTTATGTCGGGCTGTGGAGAGGGGGCGGGGCGCGGTCGCGCGGAGACGGTCGGAAGGGGCGGGCGGACAGCGCCCGGCTGCGCGGGACATGGGCATGGACGCGGGCATGGACATGCGCGTGGACGTGCGCGTAT
>NZ_JACEGK010000306.1:0-9533 GCF_056859195.1 Streptomyces sp. NH27 | reverse complement strand
GGACCGCCACCAGGTGGCGGTCCCAGCCGGCCCCGGGGTGCCAGTAGCCGGCGGCGTCGCCGAGCGGAACGTCCAGGCGCAGCACGGTCGTTGCGGCCGAGTCGGCGCGGACGTGCAGCACCGTGGTGCTGCCGGAGTCCCCCGCTCCCCCGGCGTCCCCCGCGGTCGCCTTGTCCCCGGTGGACTCGACGTGCCCCGCCCCGGCGGGCTCGACACTCAGCCGCGCGCCGTCCGTCAGCAGGCCGGCCGAAGCGCCCTGCACGCACAGCGCGTCGCGGTCGACCCACAGTCGCGCCGGATCGGCGAACTCGGCCATCACCACTCCCCTCCACGGCCGGATCGCACTCCGACCATCTGAGACAACGTTGGCTGAGACCCCGGCAGCCGGGATCGCTCGGGACTTTTCGGGAGCACATCGGGTACACGTCACGGCACGGGCCGTGCGCTCACCAGCAGTTGAGGTCTTCGTTCCTGGTCAGATGAGTCATGACGCCTGTCGAATCGTCAACCACCGCACGGCGGAAGGAGATTCCGGGCTGCTACTCCGGCCCGGGGGTCCCTCTCGTTCGGTCGTGCTGAACCATAGCCATCCGAGACAACGTTGCCTAGAGTTTTCACCCGAGTCACCGAGAAATCTCTTCACCCGGACCGGAGGACACCCGTGTCACCAGCCGTTTCTCTGCCCGCCCCGGAGATCTTCGTTCGCGGCCGCGCCGTCGTCGGCGAGGGTCCGGTGATCGACCGGCGCACCAACGAGCTGCTCTGGGTGGACATCCCGGCCGGCGTGCTGTCCCGCAGCCCGCTCGCCGCCCCGGGCTCCCCGCCCGAGTCCGGGCCCGAGTCCGGGCCCGAGTCCGGGCCCGCGTCCGTGGTGGCCCGCGTCGGCATGAGCCTGGGGGCGGTCGCGGTACGGGACCGCGGCGGGTATGTCGCCGCGGTGGGCGCGGGGTTGGGGGTGATCGGCGCGGATCGTGCGGGTGGCTCGGCGGACGCGGCGGACGAACCGGCGGACGGCTCGGCGGGCGATTCAGCGGGCGAACCGGCAGGCGAGGGGCTCGCGTTGACCGTCGTCCACCCGGTGCTGCCCGAGCCGGACCGGCGGATGAACGACGCCAAGTGCGACCCGGTAGGCCGCTTCTGGGCCGGCAGCACCACGCTCGGATTCCCCGCCGGCGGCGGCGCGGTGCACTGCTGGGACCCCGCCGGCGGGGTGCGTACCGCGCTGCGCGGCCTGACCCTGCCCAACGGCCTGGGCTGGAGCCCGGACGGCACCCGGTTCTACCTGGCCGACAGCGTCCGACGCGTGCTGCTCACCGCGCCGTTCGACCCGGCGGACGGACAACTCGGTCCGGTCCGCGAACTGTTGCGGTATGACAGCGGCGACGGCATGCCGGACGGCCTGTGCGTCGACGAGGACGGCTGCCTGTGGGTCGCGGTCTGGGGCGCGGGCGAGGTACGCCGCTACGACCCGCACGGCCGCTGCCTGGCCGTCCTGCGGATGCCCGTGTCGCAGCCGTCGTCCTGCGCGTTCGGGCCGGACGGGACGCTCTACGTCACCTCGGCGTCCGACGAGTTGCGCCCTGGGACGGAGCCGCTCGCCGGGTCGGTGTTCGCGCTGCCGGGCACGGCCTTCCGCGGCGCGGCGGTGGGCACGTTCGCGGGGTGAGCGAGGCGGCGCCGCGCACGGCGGGAAGTCCGGCCCCCGGGGCGGGGGTTCAGCGCCGCGCCGGGCCGGCCGGTGCCCGGCGGTTCGCGCCGCTGCGCTCCACCAGGGTGGTGGGGATGACCACGGTCCTGGGCCGCGACGTGTCGCCCGCGATCCGCTGGAAGAGCAACTCAGCGCCGATCCGGCCCATGGCGCGCGCGTCGTAGGACACCACGGTCAGCGGGTGCGCCATCAGTCCGGCGGTCTCGAAGTCGTCGAAGCCGACCACGGCGGCCTCCTGCCCGAGCCGGCTCAGCGCGCCCAACACCCCAAGTGTCAGGCGGTTGTTGAGCGCGAACAGCGCGGTCGGCGGCTGCGGCCCGGTGAGCATCTCCTCGACCGCGGCCTCGGTGTCCGGCACGGTGTGCAGGCCGAACCGGATCAGGTCGGGCCGGTACGGCGCCCCGGCCCGCTCCAGCGCGGCCTCGGCCGCCGACAGCCGCGCGGACATCGGGTGGATGCTCAGCCAGTCCGACACGACGCCGATCCGCTCGTGCCCCTGGGCGGTCAGGTACTCGATCGCGGACCGCGCGCCCGCCGCGTTGTCGATCAGCACCGTGTCCGCCCGCACGTTGGTGGGCGGCCGGTCCAGGAACACCGCGGGCGTGCCCATCTCTATCTCGGAGCGCAGGTAGACGTGGTCGGCGGTGCTGCCGGCGGGTACCACCAGCAGCCCGTCGACGCGCCGCTCGCACATCTGCAACAGGAGCCTGCGCTCCCGGTCGGCGTCCTCCTCGGAACTCGCGGTGATCAGCAGGGTGTCGTTCTCCAGGGCGCACTGCGCCGCGGCGGCGGCGATGCCCGCGTAGAACGGGTTGGCCAGGTCCTCGATGAGCAGGCCGACGGTGGCCGAGGTGCTGCGGGTGCGCAGGTCCCGGGCCATGCCGTTGCGCCGGAACCCCAGCCGCGCCACCGCCGCCCGGACCCGGGCGGCCATCTCCGGATCGACGGTGGACACGCCGTTGACCACGCGCGAGACGGTCTTGAGGCTGACGTCGGCCTCGCGGGCGACGTCAGCCATCGTCGGCCGCCGTGGGGCGGCCGCGCCGGTCGGACTCGGGCTCGGGCTCGGTGTATCCACGTGATGTCCCCCCTCGGCGACGTGGCGCCGAGAGATGGGCCAACGTTGTCTCGCGGGCCGATCATACATCCGCCAGGATCGGAGGTGTCACCCTACGCCGTCGCCCACCTCCGTCCCGACCGGACCGAACCCGAGCGTGAAGCGGGCCGGGAGCGCGGCCAGTTCGTGCCGCGGCTGGAGGGCATGACCGCACGACGCGCTGCCGAGGCCGTGGTGTTCGAGGTCCAGGTTGAGGTGGGTCCGGCCGTCGGGCCGCAGCTCCGAGGTGTGCGCGGCGGCCGCCAACTCCGCAGTGGACCAAGGCTTCGCGGTCAGGTCGAACCACGGGCTGCCGGTGATCTCCAGCCCCGGCACGGCCTGTTGGCCGCCTGTGCCCGCGGTGAGCCGGGCCCACCGCACATGACGCCGGTTGCCGTTCTCCTGCGGGTACAGGTACGGGGTCTGCATCGCGGCGACGGTGCTCGCGTACCGCCCCACGCGGACGGCCTCCTCGCTGTCCCGGTAGGACTCGCCCGGACCGAGGCCGAACCAGGCCACCCGGTCGAGCGCGCCCGGCAGGCTCATCGCGACGCCGAGCCTGGGCAGCGGGACCGGCCAGGGCGCGGTCGGCGCGGTGTCGACGGTGAGCACGAGCCGGTTCCCCGGCGCGGTGCTCCAGTGGTAGTCGGCGAGCAGCGCCAGGTCCAGGCCGGCCGGGACGATCTTCGTACGCACCGTCAGGCCCGCGTCGCCGGTACGGATGTCCAGGACCTTGTGCTGGAGCCGGTGCAGGCCGGCCCGTTGCCACGCCGCCAGCAGCGGTGATCGGCGTTCGTTGTCGATCGGGGCCCGCCACAGGTCGACGCGGGGACCGTCGAGGGTCAGGTCGCCGAGGCGGATCAGGGTGCCGGTGACGGCGTCGAACTCGCCGGCGCCCAGGGTGACGGTGCCGCCGCGGCGACGGACCACCGCCGTCGTCGCGGCGGTCGCGGGCGCCGCGGGCAGGTGCGGCGACGCGAGCCGCGGCGGGGAGGTGCGCGGGGTTTCGCCGCCCGGCTCCCCGGTGAGCGGTGTGCTGCCGGCCGCCGGGGCGATCTGCGCCCAGGCGACGGTGTGCCCGGCCGCGGCCCAGCGTTCGTCCGCGCCGAGTTGCGCGCTCACGGTCAGCCAGCGCTCGCCCGGTCCTGCCGCGTCGAGCGCCTTGACCAGGGTCTCCGGCCAGTCCGCCCGGCCGGTCCCGCCGGGTCCGGTCACGGCCACCTCCCACTCGCCCTCCCCGGACTGCTCGCCGTCCACTTCGAGCAGCCAGGTCCACCGCAGGTAGCCGGTGTCGCGGGTGTGGTGCAGGTTGCGCAGCTCGATGCCGCCGCCGTCCGCGCGGGCGGTGATCCGGACCGGCTCGATCACCTTGGCGTACTCCAGCAGGCCCGGCGAGGGGGTGCGGTCGGGGAACAGCAGGCCGTCGGCGACGAAGTTGCCGTCGTGCACCGGCTCGCCGAAGTCCCCGCCGTAGGCGTAGTACAAGGTGCCCTCGGGGCTGCGCCGGGCGACGCCGTGGTCGATCCACTCCCATACGAAGCCGCCGGCCAACCGGGGGTGGAGCTCGAACAGTTCCTGGTACTGGCGCAGGCCGCCGGGGCCGTTGCCCATCGCGTGGGCGTACTCGCACAGCATGAACGGCATCGCGCGCCGTCGGGCGTCGTTGGCCGGGTCGCCGGTGCGCGGCTCCTGCCCCGCCCCGATCGCCGCGACCACCGGGTAGTCGGCGTACATGGCCGAGTACAGGTCGGTGTAGGCGCAGTCGTCCCAGTCGCCCTCGTAGTGGATGAGCCGGTCCGGGTCGCGGTCGCGTATCCACGCGGCCATCGCCGCGAGGTTCTCGCCGACGCCCGACTCGTTGCCGAGCGACCAGATCACCACGCTGGGGTGGTTCTTGTCCCGCTCGACCATCCGCTCGGCCCGGTCGAGCAGCGCGGGGCGCCAGGCCGGGTCGTCGCTGGGGTTGCGCCGCCAGCCGTTCTCGGCGAAGCCGTGGGTCTCCAGGTCGCACTCGTCGACGACCCACAGGCCGTACTCGTCGCACAGGTCGAGGAAGGCCGACTCCGGCGGATAGTGGCTGGTCCGCACGGCGTTGATGTGGTGCCGCTTCATCAGCAGCACGTCGGCGAGCATCGTCTCGCGGGTCAGGGTCCGGCCGCCGACCGGGTCCCATTCGTGCCGGTTGACCCCGCTCAGCAGCAGCGGGGTGCCGTTGGCCGTGAGCACGCCGTCTTCGACCGCGATCCGGCGGAACCCGATGCGCAGCGGCACCCGTTCGGTCGCCGTCACCAACTCGCCTGCGTACAGCCGTGGTTGCTCGGCGCTCCAGGGCTCGATGTCCGGCAGGGTGTACGGCCCGGCGGGGTCGGCGTCGTTGATGTCGAGTTCGGGCACGCTGAGGCGGGCGTCGCCCTCGACGTCGATCCGCAGGGTGCCGGCGCCCGTGCGGTGGTCGTAGTCGGCGTGCACGAAGAAGTCGGCGATGCCGCCGGCCGGCCGGGCCAGTAGCCGTACCGAGCGGAAGATCCCCGACAGCCACCACATGTCCTGGTCCTCCAGGTAGGTCGCGGCGGACCACTGGTGGACCCGGAGGGCCAGGACGTTACGGCCGGGGCGCAGCACGTCGGTGACGTCGAACTCGGTCGGCAGCCGGCTGCCTTTACCGTCGCCGAGCGGTTGCCCGTTGAGCCAGACCGCGAAGCAGGAGTCCACGCCCTCGAACCGCAGGACGACCGTTCCCCCGCCGAATCCCTCCGCGACCTCGAACTCCCGGCGGTACTCGCCCGTCGGGTTGTCGTCGGGCACCCGCGGCGGGTCGACGGGGATCGGGAAGGTGACGTTGGTGTAGGCGGGCGTGCCGAAGCGGCCGGGGCCGGGGGCACCGTCCATCTGCCAGCACGACGGCACCGCGATGCCGGTCCAGTCGCCGGCGCCGGAGGAATCGGGCGAGGGGTCGGAGGAGTCGGGCGAGGGGTCGAAGGAGGGGTCCTCGAACCCGGGGGTGAGGTCGTGGAGTCCGGCGGCGAGCCGGAAACTCCACCGGCCGTCCAGCTCGATCGAGGGCGCGTCGGAGTCGAACGCCGCGCGGGGCCGCAGCCGGCCGGTGCCGGGCGAGACGTCCTCGACATAGGCGCAGTCGTCCGGGTGGTGGCTCCGGCTCTGGGCGTGGTCCATCGGTGCGACGGTCCTTTCCGGGGGTTGCGCGGTTCGGTTCCGGTCGGTTCGGTTCCGGTCGGGGCGGATCAGGGCGGTTCTGGTCAGGTCGGTTCGGGTCAGGGGGTCAGCCGGCGGCGGGCGGCGCCGTCGAGGCGCGGACCTTGAGGGTGCTGGGCATGACGATCTCGCGCTGCGCCGGGGGCCGTCCGTCGAGCAGGTCGAGCAGGATCTGCGCGGCGCGCCGGCCCACGTCCACGCTGTGCAGGCTGACGCTGGTCAGCGAGGGATCGACGAGGTCCGCGGCCTCGGTGTCGTCGAACCCGGCCACCGACACGTCCCCGGGCAGGGCGTGTCCGCCCTCGCGCAGCCGGCGCAGCGCGCCCAGCGCCATGCCGTCGTTGAAGGCGAAGATCGCGGTGGGCGGGTCGGCCCGGGCCAGCAGGCGTTCCGCCGCGGCGTAGCCGGAGCCGGCGGTGAAGTCGCCCTGCGCCATGAGGTCTTCGGGGACTGGGCGGTGGGCGTCGGCGAAGGCGCGGTGCAGCCCGCGCAGCCGCGCGGCCATCGCGAGCCCGTTCTCCTGTGGGCCGTTGACCACCGCGATCCGGCGGTGCCCGAGGGCCAGCAGGTGCTGGGTCACCGCGTAGGCGCCGCCCTCGTCGTCGGGGTGCACGCAGGTGAGGTCCTCGGCGGTGTAGCCGATCACCACCATCGGGTAGTGCGCGGAGCGCAGGGCGGTCAGCGACTCGCCGCCGGCGCCGGCCTCCACCAGCAGGCCGTCGACCTGGCGGCGCTGCACGAAACGCCGGTAGGCCGACGACGGGTCGTCGGGCACCTCGCGGGTGGACAGCAGCAACCCGTAGCCGCGTGTGGTGAGTTCCTGGTCGGCGCCCTGCACCAGGCGGATCAGGTGGTCGTTGGAGAAGGCGAAGCCGGGGTCGTGCGGGAGGACGACGCCGACGACCTCGGTGCGGCCGCTCGCCAGGGCGCGCGCGCCGGCGCTGGGCCGGTAGTCGAGCACGCGCATCGCGGAGAGCACCCGGTCCCGGATCGCCTCGGTGACCGTGGGGTCGCCGTTGATCACCCGGGAAACCGTCTGGTGGGAGACACCCGCCTCCGCCGCGACGGTCCGTAGGGTCGGCCGGTCGGACACGCAGGACCTCGATTCTCGGTGACCGTTCACATGACAATGTGACGCATCCTAAGCGCCGACCTCGTGGCAGTGGAAGAGGTCGGATCCATTGACGTGGAGTGCGGGGAGTCCTAGCTTTGCGTCCCGTCAAGTGAACGGTCACTCGATCGACGCCCGGCCGGCCCCGAAGGTGCCGCGCCCACGACGAAGGACCCCTTTTCATGAGCGAGCAGGAACCCGCACAGACCCCACCCGCGCCTCGCACCGGTGCCGTCAGCCGCCGTCAACTGCTGGCCTACGGCCGGAACGCCGCGCTCGTCGCGGGCGCGGCCCTGGCGATCCCGGCCACCGTCGCCACCGCGGCCTCCGCCGCCGCGCCCACCATCGCCAAAGGCAGCCTGGCCAAGGCGCGTTCGGCCGCCGCCCTGGACACCACCCTCACCAACGTCGTCACCTCCTGGACCGGGAACACGTTCTCCGGCGCCACCGAGTGGGTGCAGGACTTCGTCTTCAACATCGCCGTCACGGCCGACGGCGCCGTCTACACCGTCAGCTTCTGGGACGAGGGCGGGGACTACGCCGGCATCTACAAGGACGGCCACCTCATCGGCAACTGCCACGGCGCGAACGGCGACGCGGTGGCGGTCAACAGCTCCTACGCGTACCTCAGCGTGGGCAACGGCCTGACCCGGTTCGGCCTGGACGGCACCATCACCTCGCAGACCTACGCCGTCGGCAGCCCACCTGCCGCGGCGGCGGCCTCGGACACCCAGGTAGTGGCCACCGACCGCACCAACAACAAGGTCCTGGTCTTCGACGCCGCCACCGGCGCGGTGCAGCACTCCTGGAGCGTCGACCAGCCCGGCTCGGTGACGATCGGCGCGAGCGGCGACATCTGGGTCGTCGCGAACATCACCCGCGACACCAACGACGGGCACTTCTGGCACGTCGACGCCGCGAAGCCGGCGCAGATCCTGCACTTCTCCAACACCGGTGCCACGCTGGGCGGGACGATCAGCGGACCGTCCGCCGACTGGATACCGACCTCGCTGGCGGTGGACGTCAACGGGGACCTGCTGGTCGGCGACAACGGCCCGCTGCGCCAGGTGCACACGTACACCAACCTGTCCGGGACGCCGTCGCTGGCCCGCAGCCTCGGCCAGGCCGGCGGCATCGGGGCGGGGACGCCCGGCCGGGTCACGCCGGACAAGCTCTTCGGCATCGTCGGCGTCGGCGGCGACTCGGCCGGCAACGTCTACGTGGCGATGTTCGAATTCGGCGTCTGGCTGCGGAAGTTCACGCCCGCCGGGGCGGTGGTCTGGCAGTTGCAGGGCAGCGCGTTCGTGGACGCGGCCGACTTCGACCCGGCCTCCGACGGCGTGGAGATCTACACCAAGCAGTGCCACTACAGCGTCGACTACGCCAAGGCGCCCGGCAGTGACTCGACCTGGCGCAGCTACACGCTGGACTCCGTCAAGTACCCCCAGGACGCACGGCTGTTCCTGACCGGCCACACCCACTCCGCCACATCGCCGTTCCTCAAACGCCTGAACGGCTCCTTGTACATGTACGTCACCGGCATGTACTGCGGGCATCTGCTCATCTACCGCATGGACGGGGAGATCGCCAAGCCGTCCAGCGCCATCTTCAAGGCGCGCTGGAACGGCGACGACCCGACCTGGCCGCCCAACCAGCCGGCGACGGGCCAGTGGATCTGGCGCGACCTGAGCGGCAACGGCGCTTTCGAGGAAGGGGAGTTCTTCCAGCCGGGCGACGGCACCAGCTCCCCCAGCAACTGCTGGGTGTGGTATGTCGACGACCGCGGCGACATCTGGGAGGGCGGCGACCGCAACCTGCGCCACTACCCGCTCCAGGGCTTCGACGCCCAGAAGAACCCGATCTACACCTACGAGAGCTTGGAGACGATCGCGCTCCCGGCTCCGTTCAGCGTCGTCCGGCGGCTGCACTACGACGTGGCCACCGACGTGATGTACATGGTCGGGTACACCCCTGACCAGCCGTTCGACAACGCGCACTGGAAGGAGTGCGGCAAGGTCCTGGTGCGCTACGACAAGTGGAGCACCGGCAACACCACGCCGACCTGGACCGTGCTGCTGCCCTGGGACACCGACGCGACCATCGTGGTGACCATGGTGAGCCTGGCCTTCGCGGGCGACTACGTCTTCGCGGCCGGCATCGAGACCCGCGGCCAGGTGTGGGTGTGGAAGGCGTCCGACGGCAGCCCGGTGGGGACCTGGCAGGCCGGCTCCATCATCGGCACGACCGATCGCTCGGGGTGGGTGGACGTGCCGTACGGCATCTCCGCGACCCGCCGCTCCGACGGCGACTACCTGGTCCAGGTCGAGGACGACCTCTACAACAAGGTGCTGCTCTACCGCTGGACGCCGTAGCGTACGGCCGCGGCCGTGTCCCGGAAGCAGCGC
>NZ_JACEGK010000305.1:0-9547 GCF_056859195.1 Streptomyces sp. NH27 | reverse complement strand
GCGATCGGGGCGATCGGGGCGATCGGGTGGGCGAACGCCGCCGCCCGGCTCGACCTCGGTGCTCATGGTCCCGCCGACCTCCTCGATCGCGCCGGCTCCCCCGGCTCCCCCGGCTGCCCGCACTGGGACGACGTCGTGGCACCCCGGACTGTGAGGTCCGCCCCACACCTCACAACCCTCGGCGCTGCGTCGTCGGAGTAGTCGGAAGCACACCGAACCACACCGGGGAGACCTGTTGAACGTGTTCCTGTGGGTGCTACAGGCGACACTCGCCGCCTCGTTCGCCCTGTCCGGGCTGGTCAAGGCCACCCAGCCGAGGGACCGGCTGCTCGGCTGGTTTCCGTGGGCCGAGGACTTCTCGCTGCCGACCGTACGGTTCATCGGCGCGATGGGGCTGCTCGGCGCGGTCGGGCTGATCGCCCCGGCTGCCAGCGGCATCGCCCCCGAGCTGACCCCGGCCGCCGCGACCGGGCTGGCGATCATGATGGCGCTGGCCGGCGCCACGCACCTCCGCCGCAAGGAGCCGCCCGGCGTGGCCGTGGCCGCCGTCGTCCTCCTGCTCGCCGCGCTCGTCGCCTGGGGCCGGTTCGGCCGCTACGGCTGGTGACCGGCATATCCGTGGCCGTGAGCGGCCCCGACCGACAAGGAAGCAATCCGATGACCGACATCCAGACCATCGTCGACCGCTGTGAAATCGACGCGCTGCGCGGTGAGTTCACCGACGCGGCCATGACGCGCGACTATGACCGCTTCGCGGCGCTCTTCACCGACGACGGCGTGTTGCGCATTCCCGACGCCCACATCGAGTTCACCGGCCAGGAGGCGATCCGCGCCGGGATCGCCCGGTTGCAGGCCAATTGGGAGTACTTCGTCCAGAACGTGCACCCCGGCACGATCCGGATCGACGGCGACACTGCGACGGGCCGCTCCTACATCTCGGAGTTCGGACGGATGCGCGACGGCAGCTCCCACCTGAACTACGCGATCTACCACGACCGTTACCAGCGCACCGCGGACGGCTGGAAGTTCGCGGAACGCAGCTACGAGGTCCGGTACCTCGACACGACTCCGCTGGCGGGCTCGGCGCCCCGCACGGCGGAATGGGCCCACCAGGGGTAGGCGGCACCCCGCCGCGCGCCTGGCGGATACCCGTACGTCCTGCCAGGCGCGCCGTCAGCAGCACCGCTCGACGGGCAACCGCTCGACGGGCACAGCCGGGCGGCCCCTCGGCCGTCGCCGCGGCCCGCGACGTGTTCACCCCGACCGGCCCGCAACCCGCAACCCGCAACCCGCAACGGTGCCGCGCGCCCTGGGGACCGGCGAAGTGCCCGTACGGGCACGGTCGTACGCCGACGAGGACCATCGCGCCGGCGCCGCCGCGGGCCACATGACGTACGCCGCCGACCCGTACCCGGCCCGACGCCGCCGCCGCGCCCGATCACGCCCGGTCAGGGCCGGGGCGCCGGCCCCAGCAGGAACGTGCCGTCGTCGACACCGCGCAGCACCGCGTCTGCGGTGGCCTCGGGGGTGAGGCGGGTGCTGTCGAGGACGTGGGCCTCGAACTCCTCGATGCCGGTGAACTGCCGGTGCATCGCGCGGACGGGCGCCGGGTCGGTCAGCGCGTCGGCGCCGCGGCCGGTGGCCCGTTGCAGCGTGGTGTCCTGGTCGGGGCGCAGTACGGCGTAGTGGAGTTCGGCGGCGCGGGTCCGGGCCGCGGCGCGGAACGCGTCGACGAACCAGGGGCCGATGACGCCGTCGCACACCACCTGGTAGCCGCCGTCGGCATAGCCGAAGGCGGCTTCGGCCAGGACGCCGACGACGACCTCGTTCTGCCGTTGGGCGGCCGGCAGATACGGGAGGACGACGCCTCGCGCGATGAACGCCCAGAAGTCGTCGCCGTGCAAGTGGACGCTGGGCGTGAGCCGTTGCGTCAGCAGGCGCGTGACGGTGCTCTTCCCCGCGCCGGGCGGACCGGTGAGGACGATCACCCGGCCCGGCGTGGACGGCGGGAGCGCCGGTTCGGCGGCGGGCTCAACAGCGGGTCCGGCGGCGGGATCGGGGCCGGGTTCGGCGGGTTCGGGCGCGGTGGGCCGGGTCATACGGGGTCCTCTCCTCGGTCCGCGGCGTTCCGTCGCCACGGTTCAACAGCGTTCCACCGCCGCGCATTCCGGCGCCCGGAACGCGCGGCGGCGGCGCGCCTTCCCCTGCCGCCGCATGCCTCGCGCGCCCTGGGGGGCGGCTCCGGCGCAACGGCACAAACGTCGCGCACCCCCTTCCCGCTCTTCACCACGGTGATTCTGTTCTCAGTTTCACGCGGCGCCAGATACGCGCGATCGTGGCCCGAAACCTCGATCAGCCGATCAGATCCAGCCATTGTTGAACGGTCAACCGGGCGCTGCCTGTGGAACGTTCGGGCAGCGACACCGTCACGAACCGGGCATGGCGGCCACGCCACCGTCGCGCCCGGCCGGTCCACAGCGGCAGCCGGCAGGTCCGCAGGGGCACCATCGTCCGGCCCGAACGGGCAACAAACCGGGCCAACCTGTGAGATGGGCGACTGGCCGGATACGTCGGTGGTGCGGAACTCTGAAACGCTTCAACCTTCTCCTACCGATTACGTCCACACTGCGACCGAAGGTGGGTACGGGTTGGTATGGGTTCAGATGGCGGAGCATGATGACGCAGGAAACAGTGACCACAGGAATGCGCAACTCCCTCCTCCGTGCGGGCGAAAGGACTGAGATCGTGGTGCTCTCCACGCCCTCTGATCTGTCGGGTGCCACCGCCAGAATCCCCGTCACGGTCCACGCCCCGGACCCGATCTCCCTCGCGGGCGTCACCAGCCAGCTCAGCCAGCGGCCGGAAATCAGGCTGGTCGACGAGAACAGCCGGCAGCCGGGGACCGTCGCGGTCCTGCTCGCGGTCGCGCTCGACGAGGGCACGCTCTCGCGGCTCCGCCAGCTCGTCCGCGCCGACGGCGTACGGGCGGTGCTGGTGGCGAACCTGATCCGCGAGGCCGAACTGCTCCAGGTGATCGACTGCGGGGTCGGCGCCATAGTCTGGCGGCATGAGGCCACCGGGCAGCGCATCCTCCAGGCGGTCCTCGCCGCCTCGCGGGGCGACGGCGACCTGCCCGCCGACCTGCTCGGGCGGCTCATGACCCAGGTCGGCATCATGCACCGCAACGCCAAACACCTGCCCGGGGACCCGGCGTCGGGGCTGACCCCGCGCGAGGTCGACGTCCTGCGGCTGGTCGCGGAGGGCATGGAGACCGGCGAGATCGCGGGCAAGCTGTCGTACTCGGAGCGGACCGTCAAGAACGTGATGCACAGCCTCACCACCCGCCTGCGGCTGCGCAACCGCGCGCACGCCGTGGCCTACGCGCTGCGCGAGGGCTACATCTGACGGCCGTACGCGGCGAAGCGCCCGGCGGCCCCCCGGCCCCGTGCCACCCGGCCGCCGGACAGCCGGACAGCCGGACCGAGTCAACGACATACGGCTACGAAGTACGGGTACCAAACCCACCGTGCACAGCGAAGGGCGCGACCGTGATACACGAGGTGGACGAAGTCCTCCGGGGGCTGCTCTCCGGCGGCGCCCTGGCCGGAACCGGTGTCGACATCGCCTTCGAGGCGCCGACCCGCGACTGGGCCGCCCGGCGCAACGCGCCGACCATCGACGCCTATCTGTACGACATCCGCGAGGACGTCGCCCGGCGCGAGCGGGGCGCGGTCGCGGTCCGCGACGACCGGGGCATCGTGCTGCGCAGGCGCCAACCGCCGCGCTGGTACCGGCTGTCGTACCTGGTCACCGCCTGGACCAAGCAGCCGCAGGACGAACACCGCCTGCTCTCCGCGGTGCTGACCACCCTGCTGCCCCACGAGGTGCTGCCGCCGGAGGAGTTGACCGGCGCGCTGGCCGCACTCGGCCTGACCGTCCCGCTCACCGTCGCCGGCTCCCAGACCGACTCCCGGTCGTTCGCCGAGATCTGGTCGGCACTCGGCGGCGAGCTCAAGCCGTCGCTGGACGTCACGATCACCGCGCCCTTCCCGGCCTACCCCGAGTACGACGCCGGGCCGCCGGTCACCGAAGGCGCGGGCGTGCGGGTGCGCGGCACCGACGGCACCCTTGAGGGCTCGGCAGAGCGCTACCACCAGCCCCGCCACCTCGCCGGCCGCCAGGACCCGGCCCCGGGCGCCGCCGAGTGACCGCCGCGATACCCGACCCGGGCACGGCTACGGACACGGCCACCGGCACGGACGCCCTGGTCACCAGGCTCGGCCGGCTGCGCGACCGGGTCGCCCTGCTCGTCGAGCACCGCAGCGCCTCGGACCCGACCGCCACCGATCCGCTGCGCGGCCTGTACCTGACCGACGAAGCGGTACGGCATCTGCTGCGCCCGGCCGCGGCGGAGGGCGGCGCCGCCCTTCCCGCCGGGGAGCCCGGCACCGGGAAGCCGGGCGGCGCACCGGACTTCGGGCCCGCCACCGACCTCGACGGCGCACACGGTGACGCGGCGCCGGGCGGACCCGACGGCGGACCCGACGGCGACCGGCTGCACCGCCTCGCCGCCCGGCTCGGCCTGTCCGAGCTGGACGCCCGCATCCTGCTCACCGCGCTCGCCCCCGACCTCGACCGCACCTTCGAGCCGCTCTACGGCTACCTCAACGACGACGTCAGCCGCCGCCGGGCGACCATCGGCCTCGCGCTCGACCTGTGCGGGGTGCCCGCGCACCGCGCCGAGGGCCGCGCCCGCTTCCACCCGTCGGCGCCGCTGGCCGCGCTCGGCCTGATCACGGTGGAGGAGGCCGAACGCCCCTTCCTCAGCCGGTCGTTGCGGGTCCCGGACCGGGTCGCCGCGCACCTCGTCGGCGACGACACCCCGGACCCCGCGCTCGCCGGCCAGGTCAGGCCGCTCGCACGGCCACTCACGCGGCCGGCCGCACAACCGGCCGCACAACCGGCCGCGTCGGACGACCCGTTGGTGGAACGGCTCGCCAAGCGCCTCGCGACCGGAGCGGCGACGGTCTACCTGCGCGAACAGCGCGAGGGCGACGGCATCGCCTGCGCCGCCGCCGCGCTCGGCGCGGCCGGTCTGCCCGCCCTGCACTTCACCCCCGCGGGCCGCTCCCCCGCCCCGGGCGACGACGGCCGCGGCGACGACCCGGCCGAGCACGGGCACGACCACGACCGCGGCGGCGCGGCCACCGCCGCGCTCCCCCGACTGCTGCGCGAGGCAAGGCTGCGCGGCCACGCGATCCTGGTGGCCCCCGTGCCGGACGAGCCCGCCGCCGTCGCCGCCCTCGTCCGCACCCTCGCGGTCGACGACGTGACGGTGGTCATGACGGGCACCCGGCCGTACGACCCGCAGTGGTCCGACCGCGACCCGCTCGTGCTCGACGCCCCCCGGCAGCGGGCCGGCGACCTCGACACCTGGTCCGCGGCTCTCGGCGCGCCCGCCGAAGACGCCAACGACGCCGCCAACGAAATCGCGACCGGGGCCGCCGACTTCGACCTGGCGCCGGTCGTCGCGCCGTACCGGCTCGGCGGCGACCGTATCCGCCGGGTGGCCCAAGTCGCCCGGGAGCTCGCCGAGTTCGACGGCGCCCCGCTGTCCGCCGGTCATCTGCGGCTCGCCGCACGGCAGCAGTCCGCGTCGGGCCTCGAACGCCACGCCCGCCGGATCAGGCCCGACGTCGGCTGGGACGACCTCGTGCTGCCGGACGGCCCGCTGGCCCAACTGCACGAGCTGGCCATGCGCGCGCGCCACCGCGACCAGGTGCTCGGCGACTGGCGGTTGAGCGCCGGCGGCGGCCGCGGCCGGGGTGTGCTGGCGCTCTTCGCGGGCGGGTCCGGCACCGGCAAGACCCTCTCGGCCGAAGTGGTCGCCGCCGAACTCGGCCTCGACCTCTACGTCGTGCAGCTCTCCTCGATCGTGGACAAGTACGTCGGCGAGACCGAGAAGAACCTGGAGCGCGTCTTCACCGAGGCCGACCGCACCGACGCCGTGCTCCTCTTCGACGAGGCCGACTCGGTGTTCGGCAAGCGGTCGGAGGTGAAGGACGCGCACGACCGCTACGCCAACATGGAGAGCGCCTACCTGTTGCAGCGGCTGGAGTCCTTCGACGGCATCGCGCTGCTCACCACCAACCTACGGGCCAACGTCGACGACGCGTTCACCCGGCGGCTGGACATGGTGGTCGACTTCCCCTTCCCCGACGCCGCGCAACGGCTGGCGCTGTGGCAGCACAGCCTGGCCCATGTGCCGTGCGCGCAGGACATCGAACCGGCCTCCGTGGCAAAGGAGTTCGAGCTGGCCGGCGGTTCCATCCGCAGTGCGGTGGTCACCGCCGCGTACGCCGCCGCCGGCCGCGACGCCCCGGTCGGCACCGCGGACCTGCTGGCGGGTGCGCAGCGCGAGTACCGCAAGGCGGGCCGGCTGGTACTGGACGACAACGCCGACTGGTGACGGCCGGTCCGCAACCCCCCGGCCGCCTTCCACCGATCACCGGCCCGGACCGGCCCGCACTGGACCGGACCGGACCGGACCGACCGGCACCGCATCGCACCGCACCCGGCGAGCCGCACCGGCCGGTCAGCCGGCCACCCGCTCGGCCAACTCCGGCCTCAGACCGTGAACCTGATGGCCTGGAGCACCTTCGTCGTGTCCGTGGTCCCGCCGAAGATCCAGCTCACCTTGCTGGGGTCGTCGCAGCCCAGGCCGCCCCACCCGCTGCCCTGCAGAAAGGCGTTCCGGCAGATCGCTCCCTGGTTGGCACCGACACCGAAGCCGGACAGGCGAATGCCCTTGCCCGCGGCCCCCGAGTACATGTCGATGCCGTCGGGCTGCTTCTGCCACCCCGGAGGCCGCCACCCGCCGTCCTCGCGGTACGCGTTGAGCTGCCCGCCTCCCACACCGGCCTCCGCGATGTTGATCTCCTCGATGGCGCCGCCGTCGTCCTCCGTCGAACCCGCCGTGACGCCGTCGCACGCGGGCTTGCTCCAGCCCTGGTCGCTGACGTAGACGCGGTAGCAGATGTGCCGGCCGCCGGGGTCGCTCGCGGCGAGCTTCTGCACCGCGGTCGCCGCCGTGGCCGGCGGCGCCTTCTTCTTCTTCTCGCCACCGCCACCGCCACCGGACCCGCCACCGGACCCGCCCGACGACCCGTCGGGCGACGGCGGTGGTGTGGTGGCCGCGGGGGAGGTGGCCGGCGGCGGGGAGATGATCGGCGCCGCCGGGGTGGGCAGCGTGGAAGCGGCGGCCTGCTCCACCTTCTGGCCGGCGAGGCTGGCCACATGCGGCTTGTACGCGAACCACAGCGCGACGGCGGCGACGACGAGCCCCATCAGCAGGCCGAGGAAGGTGGCCAGGAAGCGGGGCAGCACCCCGCGCTGCACGTACGTCCCGTCGACATCGAGCGGGTTGGCGCCCGAGCGCTGGACGGCCAGCCGGAAGGGGCGGTTCTCCTTGCGCCCGAACCAGGTGATCCGGCGCGGCCTGAGCGTGGTCTTCACGAACGCGGCCCGGCCGGGGGCGATCTGGACGTTGGCGGGGTGGATCTCGTAGGAGACCTGGTCGCCGTTGTCGGTGCCGACGATCGAGGCGGTCAGCTTCGTGTTGCCGAGGTTGTCCACCGCGAGCTTGGAGCGGCCCCGGAAGCGGCCCTTGACGGTGTGCGGCACCAACTCGGCCCGCACCTCGGTGAAGGGCGTGATGGTGATGTTGCCCTCCGGGACCGTGGTGGCCTCGGGATTCTCGCTGGGCACGATCTGGACGCCGAACGGGTTGGGCCCGGCCGTGGCGTCCGGGGTGCGCGGCGGGGCGACGGTGAGCTGGACGGTGTCGACGGTGCCCGGGTAGAGCCGCAGCATCGGCGGCTCGACCGTGATGTACGGAGCGAGGTCGCCGACCGGCGTGAAACGGTACTCGTCCACGACGTCGCCGGTGTTGCGCAGCCGCAACCGTATGGTCGTGGTGCTGCCCGGATCGACCGTGGCGGACGGGGGTTCGAGGGAGGTCCAAAGGCTCACACCCTGCCGCTACGGTGCCGGGACCGGGCCCGTCAGCGGACCGCAAGGCAGGGCTGGTGTCCGTGCGGGCGGGGGGAGTTCCCCCCGCGGGGCGGGCGCGGGGCCGCTCAGCCGTAGGCGGCCGAGTCCCACTCCAGGCCGGGCCGCAGCCCCGCGAGCGCGGCCGGGTCCGTGAACCGCACATGGAGCACCCAGGACGGCACCCGGTCGGGATCGCGCCACAACCCGCCCCACTCCGCGCCGAACGCCGCGTTCCAGCCGGCCTCGTCGTCGGGCGACAGACCGCGCTCGCGCAGCCCGTCCTCGATCCGCCGCCGGGCGGCGGCCTCGTCGAACGGGAAGTTCCGCTCGTCGCTCACGGCAACCTCCGCCAGCACCAGGCGGGCGCGGCGGGCCGACTCCACGTCGGTGCCGTACGGGTCGCCGCCGTAGAGGTCGGTTCCGCCCACCAGCCCTTCCGCGCCCGGCCAGACGGGAGCCGCGTCCGCCAGCAGCCGCAGCACGAAGGGCTTGGTGGCGGACGGCGAACCGGCGTCCGGATGCACCGCGAGGCACAGCAACTGCACCGAGTCTTCGGCGACCTGGCCCACGGTCACGTGCCACAGATCGGACAAGGCGCGTCTCCTCGGGGGTCGTCGACCGCGGGTGCCGTCGAACTCGGTGCGAACTCGGGTGTCCTCACACGCTACCGGGACCGTACGTGAACGGTGGTCAGCGGATCGTGATGGAGCCGCCGGCGATCGCCCGCGCGAGCGCTTGGAGCGCCCGGTCCGCGCTGCCGCCTTCCATCCGGCTCGCGAAGGTGGTCGCCTGCTGCACCATCTGGTTCCGCCGGCGGTCCCAACGCGGGGGCGCGAACGGGATCTGGTGGAAGGCGTGATACACGGACTCGGCCGGGCCCGTGGCACCGTAATGGTCGATGAGGTCCTCGAACTCCGCCCGGCGCGCGCCGCCGAGGTCGTTGAGGAAGGCCAGGTCCTGCGCGTTCCAGCGACGGTAGTTGCCGCTCGACTGCACCAGGTCGGCCATGTCCATCTGCGAGATCCGCACATGCGTGCCCGGATCGGTCGGCTGACGGTCCTGGAAGGGGAAGTACACGCCGTCGTGGTGGACGTCCCACACCCTGGCCGCCCCGTCATAGACCCGGTGGTGGATCGTCAGGCCCTCCACGAAGTCCCCGGCCGCGTCGTACTGCCGCTGCGACATGGCCGACGGCCGCCGCGACGGCTGGTGGGCGTAGTGGATGTCGACCCCGAAGTAGACGAAGTCCTGCTGCTGGCCTTGCTGGAGCGTCCTGTTGGTCGCCCGCACCTGGGAGACCGTGGACTTCAGCAGGGCTTCGACGGTGCGCTCGTAGGTGGAGTTGTCCCGCTTCGACGCGGGCACGAGGTTGTCCGCGGTCCCGATGCCGCCGGCGATGTTGTTGATCAGGTGGAAGCGGATCCAGAAGTTGGTCAGCCGCAGATCGCGGATGTAGTCGAAGCCGGGCGGGTCCTGGGAGGGCGGGTAGCCGGCG
>NZ_JACEGK010000304.1:0-9555 GCF_056859195.1 Streptomyces sp. NH27 | reverse complement strand
TCGGAGCGGGTGCGCAGATCCGGTGTGCACGTGTACGAGCGCAGCCTGCTGTCGGGCTCGGGGCCGCCGAGGACCACCGAGTGGTCGGGGGAGACCAGCGAGTCGGAGGTCAGTGTGCAGACGAGTTGGGCGAGGGCGAAGGACGGCAGGTCCTGCGGCCGGTCGTTGAGCAGCAGCGCGTCCTTGTGGCCGGCCCGGCCGGTCGAGACGACCTCCAGGGTGCCGGGCACCTCCGTGGAGAACCCGGCCTTCGTCTCGACGGTGCGCGGGCTGATCTGGAGCTGGGCGAGCAGCGTCCTGACCTCGCCGAGCCGGTCGAGGCGGCCGTCGCGCACGTCGATGTTGCGACTGACCGGTGCGACCTGGGTGTCGCAGACCAGGTAGATCCTTTCGACCATCGAGTCCGGCCCGGAGGACGCGGGCGACTTGGGCGGCGCGCAGGCCACCCGGGACGGCGCGGGGCCGTCGTCCACCGGCACGGTGGTGGTGCGGATGCCGCACCCGGACAGTGCCGTCAGCGCCGCGCCGGAAGCCGCCAGGACGGCCACGGAGCCGCGCAGGACGCGTATGCCGTCTCCGGGGCGCACCCGCCGCCCGCCGGGCCGCGTAGCGCCCGCCGGAGCGTTCCTCACCGTCATCACGCGCTCCCCGCCGGCCCGCCGGCGCCGCCCTGGCGGTCACCCGCACCGTTCCTGTCGGCCGAACCGGCCGAACCGGTCCCGGTGCCGCTGGTGCCGCCGGCCGCCCGGGTCGCCTCGGTGGCACCGCTCGTGCCCACGCCGCCCACGCCGCCCGCGCCGCTGTCCCCGCCGTCCTCGCCCTCGTCCGCCCGCGGCCGTACCGGCATCCGCAGCGTGAACACGGCGCCGCCGTCGGGGCCGTTGGCGGCCGTGATGTCGCCGCCGTGGATGTGCGCGTTCTCCATCGCGATGGACAGGCCCAAGCCGCTGCCCTCGGAGCGGGCCCGGGAGGCGTCGGCCTTGTAGAAACGGTCGAAGACGTGCGGCAGCACCTCCTCGGGGATGCCGGGGCCGCGGTCGGAGACCACGATCACGATCTCGCCGTCCGCACCGCCCTCCCGGCGCAGGCCGACCCGTACCGGGGAGCCGCCGTGCTTGAGCGCGTTGCCGATCAGGTTCGCCATGATCACGTCGAGCCGGCGCGGGTCGATCGTGGCCAGCAACCCGCGCGGCGCGTCCAGTTCCACCGAGTCCAGCCAGGCCCGCGCGTCCATGCACGCCATGATCATGTCGGCGACGTCGACCTCGTCGACCCGCAGCTTCGCCGTCCCGGCGTCGAACCGGGTGACCTCCATCAACGTCTCCACCAGTTCGTTCAGTCGCCGGGTCTCGCTGACCACCAGCCGTACCGCCGGGGCGATCATCGGGTCCAGCGCGTCCGCCTCGTCCTCCAGCACGTCGGTGACCGCGGTGATCGCGGTCAGCGGGGTGCGCAGCTCGTGCGACATGTCCGCCACGAACCGGCGGCTGGCCGCCTCGCGGGCTCGCAACTCCTCGACCCGGCCCTCCAACTGCTCGGCCGCGTTGTTGAAGGTCCGCGACATCTCGGCCAGTTCGTCGGTGCCCGACACCTTCAGCCGGGTGTCGAGCTGCCCCTCGCCGAGCCGCTTGGCGGCCTCGCCCAGCCGCCGCACCGGCCGCAGCACCGCCGAACCGGCCGCCTGCGCCAGCAGGGCCGCGCCGATCAGCGCCAGCAGCGTGGCGATGCCCAGTGACCAGGCGAGCGAGTTGAGGTCCTTGCGCTCGGCGTCCAGGGACTTGAGCATGTAGCCGGTCGGGCCGTCGTCGTTGATCCGCGCACCCGCCACCAGATAGGGGCGGCCCTCCAGCGAGATCCGCTCCCAGTGCAGGTGGTAGCGGTTGTCGTCCTTCGTGTGCTTGGTGTTCACCGCCCGCACCAGCGACGCGGGCACGTTGTCCATCGAGAACGTGCTGCCGTCCGACCGTTCCGCACACGTCGCGTCGGCCGTGGTGTCGATCAGGACGACCTGGTATGTGTCCGGGCCGCCGATCCGGTTCGCCGCCATGCCCAGCGACTCGCAGGTGGGCTGCACCGGCAGCGAGGCGGCGTTGCGCTGCAACGAGTCGCGGAAGTCGTCCAGCGCGCTGTTCTGCGCCCTCGTGAGCACCGCGTCGCGGTTGAGCCAGTACGCGATCCCCGACACCGACACCGCCGCGGTCAGCGCCACCAGCGCGAACACCGCTATCAGCCGCAGCCGCAGGCTGGTCCAGCGCAGCAACCAGAACGGGCTGCCTTGGGCACGGCTCACTGAGGCGTGTCCAGGCGATAGCCGACGCCGCGGACGGTACGGATCAGGGTCGGCGACGACGGTACGTCCTCGATCTTCGCGCGTAGCCGCTGCACACATGCGTCCACCAGCCGCGAGTCACCGAGGTAGTCGTGCTCCCACACCAGCCGCAGCAACTGCTGCCGGGACAGCGCCTGGCCCGGCCGCCGGCTCAGCTCCAGCAGCAGCCGCAACTCGGTCGGGGTCAGCTGGAGGTCCTGGCCGTCCTTGGTGACGGTCATCGCGCTGCGGTCGATCACGATCGCGCCGAACGCGGCCGAATCGGTGCTGTCGCGCTCGCCGCGCCGCAGCACCGCCCGGATCCGCGCGTCCAGCACCCGCGGCTGCACGGGCTTGATCACATAATCATCGGCGCCGGACTCCAGGCCCACGACCACGTCGATGTCGTCGCTGCGCGCGGTGAGCAGGATGATCGGCAACTGGTCGGTGCGCCGGATCCGCCGGCACACCTCGAAGCCGTCGATCCCGGGCAGCATCACGTCCAGCACGATCAGGTCGGGGCGCTGCTCCTTGAGCAGTCTCAGCCCGTCCTCGCCCGTCGCAGCGGCCACCACACGGTGACCCTGACGGGACAGGCCGAGCTCGAGACCCGTACGGATGGCGTCGTCATCCTCGATCAGCAACAGGAAAGGCACGGGCGCCATTGTTGCCTACCCGGGCAGGTGAGCGGGAAGGGGTCTCGCGGCATGGTTGTGCTCTCGTTGCAGACGGTGCCCCATTTTTCGGTTGCCCACCGTCGTCAGCTGTGGCACCGGCCGGTACCAGGACAGGTCAGCTGGGGAGCACCCGCACCTAACCCAAGGGGCGCGTGGGGGCACCTCCCAGGCGAAGCTCTGGGGGAGAACGGCGCGACAAGCCCCCACCGGCAGGTGGTCCCTGAACCGGCAGAACGGACCACCCGGGCGGGTTCGCCCAGCCACTCCGCAGGAGAGCCTCTGTGACGGGTCTGTGACACTCGACGGACAGCCCGATGAAACTGGCCCGGCAGTCTTATGCCCATCGGAAGAACACGACGCCACACAGGCTTCGACGCCGAAGACCACGCGGCAGGTTCCACAAACGGGGGCGCGATGATGAACGCACTGCACAGCACCACCACCACCGCAGTTCACACCGCGCACGCGCACCCCGGGTTCCGGGCCACGGAGATGTCCGGTGCTGCGAGCGGACGGGGGTACGTTCGCGGCACCGGACGCGCGGCCACCTACCAGGCGGCCCGCCCCCGCCCCGCGCACATCGCGCCGGTCGACACGGCGCAGCCCGCCGACGGCGATGCCACCACCTCCTCGGCCACCACGGAGCGGGTGCCCGGGCAGGCCGCCAAGGAGCACTCCGCCGAGGCGGAGGCCGCGTTCACCGCATACGTGCAGGAGCGCCGGGCCTCTCTCTACGCCACCGCCTACCACCTCACCGGTGACCGTTTCGCGGCCGAGGACCTGCTGCAGAGCGCGCTGTTCTCCACGTACCGCGCCTGGGACCGGATCAGCGACAAGGCGGCCGTCGGCGGGTACCTGCGGCGCACCATGACCAACCTGCACATCAGCGCGTGGCGGCGGCGCAAGCTCAGCGAGTACCCGACGGAGGAACTGCCCGAGACGGTCGGCGACACCGACGAGATGGGTGGGACCGAGCTGCGGGCCGTGCTGTGGCAGGCGCTGGCGCGGCTGCCCGAGCAGCAGCGCACGATGCTCGTGCTGCGCTACTACGAGGGGCGGACCGACCCGGAGATCGCCGACATCCTCAACATCAGCGTCGGCACCGTGAAGAGCAGCATCTGGCGGTCGCTGCGGCGCATGCGGGAGGACGAGGCGCTGAGCTTCGGCCGTAGCGAAGAGGACGCCTTCGGCGAGCTCGTCGCGTAGGGCCGAGGGGGCACGGGGGACAGGGCCGGACGGCACGGAGGGGTGCCGTCCGGCCCTTACATGTGCGCCGGGCCGGAGGCACCCCCGGCGGGCCACCGGCCTGTGGCCGGGGTGAAAAGCCGTGCTACGACGGCGCGTTGGCGGCGTGCGCGGGCCGGGTGGAGCCGAGCGCGGCGATACGGGACAGCGCTTCGTGCTGGTCGCACGGCGCGCAGCCGAACCCCACCTGGCGCCCCACGATCGCGCGCTCGGCGCGGAAGAGATGCCAGCCGCGCCTGACGAGGAAGCGTACCGACTTGCGCCCTTCGCGAAGGTCGCGCAGGAAGCGCCGCCGTGCGGTCGTCGCGGGGCTGCCGCGCAGGCAGATCGCGTCGGCGAGCAGCCCGAGTTCGCGGCAGCGTCCGACGATCTCGGCCGCGAAGATGCCCTCGGCGACGAAGTAGGGCGCCCCGGCGAGGTCCAGCCGGCTCCATCCGGTGATCGCGCTGGCCGAGATGTCGTAGCGCGGGGTGTCGGCGCTGCCGTGCTCGCACAGCGCGCCGATCGCGGCGAGGGCGGCGTCCGCGTGCCAGGAGCCGGGCGCGTCCCAGTCGACCGCGGCGTCGCCGGGCAGCAGCGGGAGGGTCGGGTCGCCGTCCTCCTTGTAGAAGTCGTCGAGCGCGAGCACCGGCAGCCCGGTGCGGGCGGAGAGCGAGGACTTGCCCGAGCCGGACGGCCCGGCCAGCAGGATCACGCGGGAACGTGGAGGTGGACTCACGGACAACCATTCTCCCGCAACCTCGCCCCGGGGGATGACCCGCGGTATGACAACTACCGTTCGCGGTCATTGCGTTACGCTGCGACAGCAACCGCCACGTCGACAGGAGCCCGTTCCATGCCCTCGCTGCGCACCGCCCTCGTCCTCACGCTGACCGCCGCGGCGGCCGCGGTCGCCGTTCCCGCGGCCACCGCCGTCGCCGCGGACGCCCCGGCGACGCTGCCCGACCTCCAAGGCGCCACCAGCGCGCTGCCCACCTCCGCGATCACCTCCGCGCTGCCCACCCAGTCCGTGACCGGCGCCCTCGCCGACGGCGTCGCCCCCGTCCGCGACCTCAAGCTCGACCCGCTGAACAACACCACGGTCGACCCGCTCACCAACGGAGTCGGCTCCCAGATCGCCGACTTCCGCCCCGTCTCCACCACCGACGCCACCGCCCCCCTCACCAGCGGCGGCTCCCTGGGCACCCTCCCCCTGGTCGGCCCGCTCACCGGGACCCTCACGCGCTGACACCGATGACGCCCGCCCCACGCGCCCATGCGCCCGCCGACCCGGCCGCGGCCACGAACCTCGACCGGCTGCGCCGGATGCTGCCCGACGTGCTGCCGTGGACCGCTTCCCTGCCGGTGGCCGACATCGACGTCTTCCTCGCCGAGTTGGCCGGGCTGGCCGAGTTGGCCGGGTCGGGGGCCGCAGCCCGAGAAGCGTCGGCCTCCGGCGACCTCGCGCCGATCGCGCTGCTGCTCACCCAGTGGCGGCATACCGCGGAGATCCACGCCGACCCCGCCCTGCACGCCCTCCTCACCCGCGAACCCGACGGTGACTTCGGGCCGGCCTGCGCCCCGTAGTCCGCGGTCGCTCGGAGCAGCCCCGACCTGCCCGTGCAAGCCCGAAGGGGCTCGCACGGGCGGGGCCGAGGGGTCACACCCCCATCGGGTGCCAGACCGTCTTGGTTTCCAGCCAGGCGGTCAGGCGGGAGGTGCCCGGATCGGCGGTCCAGTTCTCGGCGGGGGAAGGGCGGCGGACGCGTTTGAGGTTGTCGGCCGCGGCGGCCTCCAGTTCGGCGGCCAGTTCGGGGGACGCGCCGGTGAGGTCGATCGCGTTGACGTCCTGGTGGGCCGCGAGGGGAGCGGCGATCTCGGCGGTGCGGCCGGAGAGGATGTTGACGACACCCGCGGGGACGTCGGAGGTCGCGAGGACCTCGCCGAGGGAGAGCGCGGGCAGGGGCGCGCGCTCGGCGGCGACCACGACCGCGGTGTTGCCGGTGGCGATCACCGGGGCGAGCACCGAGACCAGCCCGAGCAGCGACGAGTCCTGGGGGGCGAGCACGGCGACCACGCCGGTCGGCTCGGGTGTGGACAGGTTGAAGTAAGGACCGGCAACCGGGTTGGCGCCCCCTACCACTTGAGCGATCTTGTCCGTCCAGCCCGCGTACCAGACCCAGCGGTCCACCGCCGCGTCCACCACGGCCGCCGCCTTCGCCTTGGACAGCCCTTCCGCGTCGGCGACCTCGCGGACGTACTGCTCGCGCCGCCCCTCCAGCATCTCCGCGACGCGGTACAGCACCTGCCCGCGGTTGTACGCGGTCGCGCCCGACCAGCCCGCGACCGCCTTGCGCGCGGCGACCACCGCGTCCCGCGCGTCCTTGCGCGAGGCGAGCGGTGCGTTCGCCAGCCACGCCCCGCCGCTGCCGCCACTCCCGCCGTTGCCGCCCTTGGCACCCCGGCCGCTCTTGGAGTCCGTCACCTCGTACACCCGGCCGCTCTCGGAGCGGGGGAACTTGCCCCCGACGTACAGCTTGTAGGTCTTGAAGACGCTCAGCCGCGCCGCACCCTCAGAACGCTCGGACACCGTCATCGGTCGAGCTCCCCTTCTTCCTTGCCACGCCCGCTGGTCGACTCGCCCGGCTCGGCGAGATACGCCGCCAGGCCGTGCCGGCCGCCCTCCCGGCCGTAGCCGGACTCCTTGTAACCGCCGAACGGCGAGGTCGGGTCGAACTTGTTGAACGTGTTCGCCCACACCACCCCCGCCCGCAGCTTGCTCGCCACCGACAGGATGCGCGAGCCCTTCTCGGTCCAGATCCCCGCGGACAGCCCGTACGGGGTGTTGTTCGCCTTCTCCACGGCCTCGGCGGGCGTGCGGAAGGTCAGCACCGACAGCACCGGGCCGAAGATCTCCTCCCGGGCGATCCGGTGCGCCTGGGTCACCCCGGTGAACAGGGTCGGCGCGAACCAGTAACCGGACTCGGGCAGTTCGCACTGCGGCGCCCACCGCTCCGCGCCCTCCGCCTCGCCCGCCTCGGCGAGCGCGGTGATCCGGGCGAGCTGCTCCGCGGAGTTGATCGCCCCGATGTCGGTGTTCTTGTCCAGCGGGTCGCCGACCCGCAGGGTGCTCATCCGCCGTTTCAGCGCGTCCAGCACCTCTTCCTGCACCGACTCCTGGACCAGCAGCCGCGACCCGGCGCAGCACACATGGCCCTGGTTGAAGAAGATCCCGTTGACGATGCCCTCGACGGCCTGGTCGATCGGGGCGTCGTCGAAGACGATGTTCGCCGCCTTGCCGCCCAGCTCCAGGGTGACCTTCTTCCGGCTGCCCGCGACCGTACGGGCGATCGCCTTGCCGACCTCCGTCGACCCGGTGAAGGCCACCTTGTCCACACCCTCGTGCGCGACCAGCGCCGCGCCCGCGTCACCGTAACCGGTGAGGATGTTGACGACCCCGCGCGGCAGGCCGGCCTGGCGGCACACGTCCGCGAAGAACAGCGCGCTCAGCGGGGTGGTCTCGGCGGGCTTGAGCACCACGGTGTTGCCCGCGGCCAGCGCCGGCGCGACCTTCCAGGCGAGCATCAGCAGCGGGAAGTTCCACGGGATGACCTGCCCGGCCACGCCCAGCGGTCGCGGATCGGGACCGCACCCGGCGTACGCCAGCTTGTCCGCCCACCCCGCGTAGTAGAAGAAGTGCGCCGCGACCAGCGGCAGATCCACATCACGGGTCTCGCGGATCGGCTTGCCGTTGTCCAGCGACTCCAGCACCGCCAGCTCCCGCGAGCGCTCCTGGAGGATACGGGCGATCCGGAACAGGTACTTGCCGCGCTCCGCGCCCGGCAGCGCCGACCACTTCCCGAACGCCTTGCGCGCGGCCCGCACCGCGCGGTCGACGTCGGCCTCGCCGGCGTGCGCGACCTCGGCGAGCACCTCCTCGCTGGAGGGCGAGACCGACTTGAAGACCCGGCCGTCGGCGGCCTCGGCGAACTCGCCGTCGATGAACAGCCCGTACGAGGGCGCGAGGTCGACGACCGCCCGGGACTCCGGCGCGGGCGCGTACGCGAACTTCTGGTGTGCCATGAGGGATCAGTCCACCGTGACGTAGTCGGGACCGGAGTACCGGCCGGTGCTGAGCTTCTGCCGCTGCATCAGCAGGTCGTTGAGGAGGCTGGAGGCGCCGAACCGGAACCACTCCGGCGACAGCCAGTCGTCGCCGAGGGTCTCGTTCACCATCACCAGGTACTTCACCGCGTCCTTCGCGGTACGGATGCCGCCGGCCGGCTTCACCCCGACCTGGACCCCGGTGGCCCGGCGGAAGTCGCGGACCGCCTCCAGCATCACCAGGGTGTTCGCCGGGGTGGCGTTCACCCCGACCTTGCCGGTCGAGGTCTTGATGAAGTCCGCGCCTGCCAGCATCGCCAGCCACGAGCAACGGCGGATGTTGTCGTACGTGGACAGCTCGCCGTTCTCGAAGATCACCTTCAGGTGGGCGCGGGTCCCGTCCGCGCGGACACACGCGGCCTTCACCGCCTGGATCTCCTGGAACACGTCCAGGTAGCGGCCGGACAGGAACGCGCCGCGGTCGATCACCATGTCGATCTCGTCCGCGCCCGCGGTGACCGCCTCCGCGGTGTCGGCGAGCTTCACGCTCCGCGCGGCGCGGCCGGAGGGGAAGGCGGTCGCCACGGCGGCCACGTGCACCTCGGGGCCGCCGGCCGCGGCCAGCGCCTCCTTCGCGGTCGCGACCATGTCGCCGTACACGCAGATCGCCGCGACCCGCGGGGCGGTGCGGTCGGTCGGGTCGGGCCGCACGCCCTTCGCGCACAGGGCGCGGACCTTTCCGGCGGTGTCCGCGCCTTCCAGGGTGGTCAGGTCGATCATCGAGATCGCCAGGTCGATCGCGTACGCCTTCGCGGTCGTCTTGATCGAACGCGTACCCAGGGCTGCCGCCCGCGCTTCCAGGCCGACGGCGTCCACCCCGGGCAGCCCGTGCAGGTAGCTGCGCAGGGCCTGGGGGGAGGAGGTCACGTCGTACAGGTCTGAAGGGGGCGGGAGAACTTCGGAGGACATGGTCACCACATCACCATATCTACGCGCGTAACCTCCCCGCCAGTCCCTCGCGGGCGGCCGGGCGGGACCGTAGGCCCCTGGCCGTGCCGGCCGGGTGCCGGACCTTCTGCCGGTGGTGGGCCGGTCGCGCAGTTCCCCGCGCCCCTGGAAAACTGGGAATGCTGCGGCTCCCTCCGGGGCAAGCACGCGGGAAGCCGCACTTACCAGGTCGCGGGAAACCGCGCGGTCAACCACCCGCTCCCGCAAGGTCCCGTCGGACGCGGTGAGGGGCAC
>NZ_JACEGK010000303.1:0-9586 GCF_056859195.1 Streptomyces sp. NH27 | reverse complement strand
GGGTGGGGAAGGCGTGGGCGGGGGTCGCCGCCGCGCGGGCACTGCCGCTGGTGCCGGCGACGAGTCCCGCGGTGGTGCAGCAGACAGCGAAGGCGACGGCCAGCTTCTTGCTGGGTAACGACATGGATCGGGCTCCTTGAGGTGGGGACGCGTGGGGTGCGTGGGAGTGATGCCACAGAGCTTGATTCGTTAGGAAGGTTTCCTAACGAACCTGTCGCACGCACAGACTCTGCCCGACTCCCCACGGGAGTCAAGAGGGCTGAACGCATTTCGTCCGGCGGCACGACCGCGCGGCGCGCGTCCCCCGGTTCCGCCGACGACTCCCCCGCGCTCGCGGGCCTCGTGGAGAATCCGGCCGGTCCCGGCGTACCCGCTGCATGGTCAGGCTCTCCGCCGGCGAGTGGGGCGCCGACGGCATGTGGAACCTCGCCTTCGTCGACCTTCCGCTCGCCGAAGGACAAAACGTCGCCACATTCGGCAAGGGCGACAACTACGCCGAACTCGACTTCGCGTTCCTTGCCGACGAGCTGTAGATCAATGCAGTAAAACGGCACCAAAACGACTCATGCGCAGTCATCGCACAGGGGGTAGACGTCGCTCCACCACCCTGCTTTCATTCCTACCGTCCGCTTTTCCAACGTTGGAAAGATGGCGGTGGGCGTATACCTCCGCCGTTCCCCGGACGCCGAATTCTCCCCCGGAGAGGTGTATCCGCAGTGAGATCAGGCAGATTCCGCCCGCTGAACCGACGCCGACTCGTCGCCCTGGTGCCCTTGCTGCTGGGCGCGGCACTGCTCGTCCCGACCACCGCCGGCGCCGACACCCCGCAGGGCCTGCGCGCGGACTACTACCTCAGCTCCGACGCCACGTCGCTGGACTTCGCGCAGTACAGCAGCACCGGCGTCGAGAACTCCCTCGACGTCCCCGACCTGCTGCCCACCCTGCGCGACTACGCGGGTTCCACCCTGAACGTCGCCGCGCGCTGGACGGGCCGGCTCGACGTCCCGGCCGGCGGCACGTACACGTTCTACATCAAGGGCGACAACGGCTTCCGCATGTCGCTCGACGGGTCGAGCGTGATCGACCACTGGACGACCGACTGGGACGTCCAGACGCAGTCCGAGCCGATCACGTTGACCGCCGGCCTGCACACCCTGGCGTTCGACTACAACCAGGGCGACGGCGGCGCATACATCACCACCGAGTGGTCGGGCCCCGGGATCACCCGGGAGGCAATCCCCGACTCCGCACTGCACCTGCCGGCCGGCTTCACCGCGCCCACCGTCGACGCCGCGGTCACCTCCTCGGGCAAGGCCGCGACCGTGCAGTTGCCCGCAGCGGTCACCTCGCTGCCGTCCGACATCGGCAAGCACCTGGCGGTCATCGCCGGCAGCAGTCGGTGGACGCCTGACATCGTTGTCAACCCCGCCGACACGTCTCAACTGCTGCTGACCGCGGGGAAGTCCGACATCCCCGCCGCGCTGAAGTCGAAGGTGCGGATCAGCTACGACGGGCAGGGCGGCCTGACCACCGCCGCGGGCCCCGCCCCGCTGTTCTCCGGCCTGGCGACCAACAACTCCACCTGGTACTTCGCCACCAAGTGGGCCAAGGACGTCAGCCCCAAGAACGCGCTCCCGGACTACCCCCGGCCGCAGATGACCCGTGACAAGTGGCAGAACCTCAACGGAACCTGGCAGTTCCAGGGCACCGCCGAGAACGCCGCGCTGCCGACGGGCAAGCTGAGCGGGTCGATCCTGGTGCCGTATCCGATGGAGGCGCCACTGTCCGGCGTCGCCGAGGACCACGACTGGTCGCTGTACCAGCGCACCTTCACCGTTCCGCAGAACTGGCGGGTCGGCTCGGGCAACCGGCTGAACCTCAACTTCGGCGCGGTGGACTACGAGGCGTGGGTCTACGTCAACGGCAAGCAGGTCGCCCACCACGTCGGCGGCTACGAGGCGTTCACCGCCGACGTCACCGACGCGCTGGCCGGCCGCGGGCCGCAGACCCTCACGTTGAAGGTCAAGGACACCATCGACCCCAACACGCCGACCGGCAAGCAGTCGAGCGACCCCAGCGGCATCTGGTACACCCCGTCCTCCGGCATCTGGCAGACCGTCTGGATGGAGCCGGTGGCCAAGGCGAGCGTCGACTCGCTGGTCCTGACACCGAACCTGTCCGACGACACGCTGTCCGTCACCGTGCGCCCGTCCGCCGGCACCCCCGCCCGGTCCCTGGTGAACGCCACCGCGTACGCGGGCAACAAGCCGGTGGGCACGGTCGTCGGCACCGTGGGCAGGAAGCTGACGCTGCGCGTCCCGCACCCGGAGTTGTGGAGCCCTGACCACCCGTACCTGTACAACCTCAAGGTCTCCCTCACCGACGGCCTTTCGTACGACTCGGTGGGCTCGTACTTCGGCATGCGGTCGGTGTCCGTCGCCAAGGTCGGCGGCGTGAACAAGGTCGAGCTGAACGGCAAGCCGACCTACCTGCTGGCCAACCTGGACCAGGGCTTCTGGCCGGACGGCATCTACACCGCGCCGACCGACGCGGCCCTCAAGTCCGACCTGGAGCTGGACAAGCAGCTCGGCTTCAACACGGTGCGCAAGCACATCAAGGTCGAGCCCGCGCGCTGGTACTACTGGGCCGACAAGCTCGGCCTGATGGTCTGGCAGGACATGCCGAGCCGCAACGTCGGGCCCGGCGCGAGCGAGGCCAGCGACCAGGCGTTCAGCGACCAGGCCCACGAGATCGTGGACCAGCACCTCAGCGACCCGTCCATCATCATCTGGACCATGATCAACGAGGGTTGGGGCGAGCAGTCCAAGGAGGCCACCGGCGCGCTGGCCGACTCGATCAAGCAGCAGGACCCGGGCCGGCTGGTCGATGCCGCGTCCGGCGTCAACTGCTGTGCCTCGCAGGGCGACTCGGGCCAGGGTGACCTGATCGACTACCACGTGTACCACGGTCCCGCGTTCCCGTCCCCGGACGCGATCCGGGCCGCCGTGGACGGTGAGCACGGCGGGTACTCGCTGAACGTCCCCGGCCACATCCTGGGCGTCTCCGGCGGCCAGAACTACGGTGGTGACGCTTCGACCATCGCGGAGCTGACCCAGGACTACGTCGACAACACCAGCCAGCTGCTGTCCGCCGCCGCCGGCAACCTGTCCGGCTCGGTGTACACGCAACTCAGCGACGTCGAGGGCGAGTTGAATGGGTTGATCACCTACGACCGCGCCGTCCTCAAGGTCGACCCCGGGCCGGTGCGGGACATCAACCGCAAACTCATCGCGGCCGGCGCGGCGGCGGGCACGTCCTGACCCCTTCCGGCAGTTGACACCTGCCGTCCCACCGGGACGGCGCCGGCCAGGCCCGGGTTCACCATCCACCCGCCAGTCGTCCCCGCGCGAGCGGGGGTTCTCCCTGGACTGGACAGGTCCCGCCGCCTGGCCCGGCGTCGTCCCCGCGCCGGCGGGGGTTTTCCGGGTGCCGACCTGGACGCGGTGGGGCCGGAGACGCTCACCGGTGCGAACTACCACAAGGCCCGCCCCCGTTCGCGGACACACGAACGGTGAGCGGAGATCGTGTGCCGCACCGAGCCGGCATGAGGTTCGTTCGCTCGGCCCGGGAAACCCGTTGGACCTGCTGACGGGGGCACGTCGTAGGGTTCGGGGCGCGGAGACGCGGTCGGCGGAGAGGGAACGGTGGATGGCGAGACTGTACGAGATCTGGCAGCGGGCGGAAGTGTCGCGCAGACTCGACGTGTTGTCGGGCTTCATCGCGATGTGCGTGACGGCGGACGACGCCGTCTCGCCCGGTTGGTTGCCGGCGCGGACGCGGCCCTCTCCGCCTCGCCCCCGGATGTGGTGGTCGCCTCGGAGTGTCTGGACGAGCTCGTCCGGTGGGCTGACACGGAGTGGGCCGATCACCCCTACCGTCCCGTGGAGGCCCGGCCGGACGAGGCCGACCGGCAGACGCGTGACTACGCCAAGGATCTCCGGCACGCCGCGCTCCCGGTCCGCGTCCGGGACGAAATGGGCCGCATCGAACTGAGTCTCGAGGTGGGGTTCCTGGCCCTGTGCCGCCAACCGGGGTTGGACTGTCGGATCCTCCAGGACGTCTTCTACGTCGCCGGGCGTGCCGCGATGGCCCTCGACCTCGGGCACTTGGAAGCGGCAGAGCGGGAGATCCGGCGCATGGAACAGGTGGGTTCCGTCGAGCCACGGGAGAGCCGCCGGGGCTGATTCGCGGATTTCCGAGGTCCACAGGTGTGGAACGATCTCTTCACGTGGCTGGTGTGATCACGGCGGGCACGCTCGGTCGGCGACAACATGAGTTGACCAGGGCCTGGGACTCTCGGCGTACGGGCGGGGCGGGGGCGCCTGTAGTTCGCGCCCGCGGCGCATCCGTTGCTTCACCAGCGTGGTTACCTGCCGAGGATCGACCTCAGTACGGCCACGTAGTCGGCGCCGGTGTTGAGCGGTGCATATGCGGGCGGATGGGCCGGACCGGTGAGAGCGTCCAGCGGCTGGACGACGACGCCGTAGTCCGGGCGGTGCTTGTACTGGATCGACATCCGGTCGCGGCGCACCGTCCTGACCCGGTGGGGGGCTGCCCGGTGCAGCCCGTTCGACCATCGCTGGACATAGTCGCCGAGGAAGACGAACAGCGCGCCGGGAACGGTGGGGACCTCCAGCCACCGCCCGTCGCAGTCACGGACCTCCAGACCTGGTTCGTCCTGGTCCAGGATGGTCAGCAGGGACAGATCGATGTGCGGTGACATCGCATAGCCAACCTTGGAGCCGACGTCGGACGGGTGACTCGCACCGTAGTAGTTGAGGCCCAGCCGGTGCAGCGGACCGCCTGCCAGGGAGGGGACGAACGAGTTCTCCGCCAGCCCCAGATCCAGAGCGCACGCGGCGAGGACGGCGTCGCCCAGGTGGGTCAAGTGATCGAAGAGCTCCAGGGACTTCGGGAACGGTGCGTGGTAGAAGTCCGAAGACGTCGGCAACGGGAGTTCGTCGGTGGTGTTGCCGACCCGGTACTGCTCGCATGCCTCCGTGCCGCCGTGGGTGCGGCTGCGTTCCCTGCCGAGCCCGCGGTACCCGAGGAACTGGGACTGCTCGGTGGCGTCGTACCGGCTCTTCTCCGCCGGGGACAGTCGGTAGAACCGCCGCATCTCCGCATAGACGTCCCTGATCAGGTCAGCAGGGATGCCGTGGTGGTGAACGAAGAAGAACCCCTTGAGCCGACATTCGGCGCCGAGACCGGCCGCGACCGCCTCCCGGTCCTTCGAGGTCCAGCCACCCGCGTGCCCCGGCAACTGTACGTGCGGTATCACCCGTGTCCTCCTGCCCCATCGCCGATCGGAACGTGCCGAGCCCGGCTCCCCGATTACGGGAGGACCTTCGAAGCATGTTCGGAACCAGACGCCCGAACCGCCGTGTCATCGTGAGGGCACCGCAGAATTCGTACAACCCCGCAGGATCGGCTTCCGGCCAACTCGGCAGGAATCTGCGTGCCGGCGACCGCGGCGCGAGGCCGACCTCTGGATGCACTCGATCCGGCACTGGCGGACGCCCCGAAGCGCCGTCGCCGCGCGGCTTCTCGAAGGGGCGTTGTCAACCGGACGGATGGCGGCGCTCGATGCACATTCGATCGCGGCGGAAGCACCCGAATACGCCAGTACTTCCAAGTTTTCGCGCCGGTCAACCGAGGGAAGAGAAGCACCCAGCGAGATTCTTCCGATACTTTCCGTGATTTCGGAGTGCGTGAGGGGGCTTGGTGCCTGCGTCCATCCAAGAGGCGTTGCGCGTCTCGGGCAACGACTACTCAGCTCAAGCGCATGCGTTCTCGGAGGCCACCGGAGGGCGGGACCTGGTCTTCGGCGGCCCGGGGCGGGCGAACGGGGCGCAAGAGCCGCGCGGGTCGGTGTCGGTGGTGATCGCGACGTTCAACGGCCGCCGGACGCTGCCCGTCACCCTTGCCGCACTGTCGCGCCAGCGGCATCGCGACTTCGAAGTGATCATCGTGGACGACGGCTCCGCTTCCCCGTTGGCACCGGTCGTGCTGGAGGCCGGCCTTGATGTCCCGGTCACGCTGGTCAGGCTCCCGGAGAACGGCGGGCTGTCCCGGGCCAGGAACATCGGAATCCAGTGCGCTCAGGGCGACAGCCTGATCTTCATGGACGACGACATGCTGGTCTCCGACGACTTGACCGGAATCCTGGCCACCCGGCAGAGCCACACCGAGGGCTGCGTACTCGTCGGCTTCCGTGAGGACGTCCACGACGACCGCTTCTTCGGCTCGCCGGGCCCGCCGCCACGGATCGAACGGGATTGGCGGTTGCACAGCGACGCGGTGGGCGAGTGCCTGCTCCTCGCCGCTGATCAGGATGCCCCTCGCCCGACCAGGACGGAATTCCGTCTGGTGGAGGAGAGTTCGCACTTCCGGGAGTTCGGTCGGGGCCGGGTGATCGGCTTCTGGGATCTGCCGTGCATGGTCACCGGGCACAGCATCTGCGTCAAGCGTGCTGACGCCGTCTCCGCCGGGGGGTTCGCCGAGGGGTGGTTCAGCGGCTGGGGGATCGAGGATCTCGCCTTCGGCGCGTTGATGGCAGCCCGCGGACACTTCGTCGTGCCCACGCTGAACTGGTCGTCGTTCCACCTCCAGCACGAGGGCCGCAAGGTGTCGCGTGCGGCGGAACAGCAGCAGATGCGGCACAACTTCGCCCGCTACCTGGACTACATCCGCGAGCCGGCAAGCGGTCGGAAACTACCCCGGCACCAGGTGCGGCGCGTCCGGCGGCCGACCGGCCTGACGGTCGGCGAACTCGTCGGCTGAGCGCTCTGCGCCACCGAGGCACTGCCCGTATCTCTCTCACCCTGGAGGCATGAGTGATCGTTCTTGGTCTGATCGGGCGACCCGACGAACCGCACTGCCACGACGCGGCGGCCTGTCTGGTCATCGACGGCAAGGTGGTCGGTGCGCTGGAACAGGAACGGATCAGCCGCCGACGGCACGCCCGGGGCGAAGGCCCGGAGGGAGCGGTGCGTGCCCTGCTCGACGCGTACGGCGTGCATCCGCGCGAGGTCGGGGCCATCGGGTACGCATGGGCGGACGCCCCCGACGGCGCATTGACACCGGACAGCGACATCCCCTGCGGAGTGCGCGTCAGCGACCGGCTGACGGAGACCATCCTGCCGACTCTGGCCGGCGAACTCGGAACCAGGGACATCGTCTTCTTCGACCACCACCTGTGCCATGCCGCGGGGGCGTACTACCTCAACCCGTACCCGACAGCGGACGTCCTGGTCGCCGACGGATGGGGAGGCGACGGCTCGACTTCCCTCTTCCACGTCGACAACGGCCGCTTCCGGCTGCTCGAACGCTACGACAAACTCTGGTCCCTCGGGATGATGTACGGCGCGGCCTCCGCCTACGCCCGATTGGGCTGGTGGGGCGCGGGCAAGCTGATGGGGCTCAGTTCCTACGGCCGCGCCAGCGGCGTGCGCTTCATGACCTTCGATCCTGCCGACGCCGCGTTCCGGCTGGATCGCGGGCTGCGCGGTTCGCTGGCCCACTCCCGGGACTGGAACCGGCTGGGCAGCCAGTGGATGGAGGCGTTCGAGAGCAGCGTCTTCCCCTACACGTCCTCCTCGGCCAACGCCTTCGACTACGCCCCGTTCGCCGCCGACGTGCAGGCCACCGTCGAGGAGTTGGGGCTGGCCATTGCCAAGCGGCTGCGCGCGCTCTCGGGCGAGGAGGCCCTGCTGCTGTCCGGCGGCGTCGTACTGAACGCCCATATGAACCGCCGGATCGCGCTGGAGAGCGGCTATCCCCAGGTCGCCGGCACCGTCGCGCCCAACGACGGCGGCACGGTCTTCGGAGCGGCGATGCTGGCGGAGGCGCTGTTCGGCGAGGCGCCCCGCCCGCTGGACAAGGGCGAGGCCGCGCCGGTCTTCTTCGGGCCGCCGGTCACCCCGAGGGACGTCGAGGAGTCGTTGGCCCGGGCGGGAGTCACCGCCAGGTCCCTGGAACCGGACCGCCTGCGGGAGTTGACCGTGGCGGCGCTGGACCGCGGTGAGATCGTGGCCTGGTTCGACGGCCGCAACGAGTTCGGGCCGCGTGCCCTCGGCGCCCGCAGCCTGCTCGCCTCGCCCAGGCAGCGCGGCGCCCTGGACCAGTTGAACCGCGTGAAGGAGCGGGAGGCATGGCGCCCGGCGGCCCTCTCGCTCACCGAAGGGGGCTTTCGGGAGTTGGGCATGGAACCGCCGGTGAGCGGGTTGAGCGAATACATGCTCTGCATGCACCAGGTCGGCCGGGAACACGCCGCACGGGCGATCGCGGGCGTCCACGTCGACGGCTCCACGCGGGGGCAGTATGTGCCGGACAGCGACAGCGGGTTCGGCGCGCTGCTCACCGCGGTCGGAGAGTCCTCCGGGCTTCCCGGACTGATCAACACCTCGCTCAACACCAAGGGCGAGCCCATGGTGCTCCACCCGGATCAGGCGATCAAGTTGATGGCCGAGTCGCCGGATGTCGACCTGCTGGTGATGCCGCCCTACGTGGTGGAAAGGATCTAACGACCTGGGGGCACACCGGAGATCTGGAGGAAGCACGTGATCGACAGCGCCCAGGCGATGTCCGTCGCGGCCATCCTGGGAGTGCGCCTGGCCGACTTCCGGGCCACCGACCGCGGCCAGGGGCGAACGTACTTCGCGTCGACGGCAGCGGGCGAACCCGTCCTGCTGAAGTGGCTCAAGGCGCCTTCCGGTGAGGTCGTCCGCTCCCTCCGGTACACCGAGGCGCTACGTAGGCGGGGCTGTCTCGTGCCCCGTACGCTGGCGCATGGCCCGGCCCTCGGCGGTTACGGAATCGTCCAGCAGCGGATGCCCGGGACGCCGCCGTACGGCAGGGTCAGCGCCGCGCTGCTGGAGCAGCTGCTCGCCACCATCGAACTCCAGTCAGGAGCGGGCCGGTTGGCGGCCGTGACCGCCGTGCCCCCGACCGGTGCCGTGACACTGGAACAGGTGGTGCACGGCGGGAGGTGGGGCTGGTGGCAGCCGACCACGACCAACGGCGAGGAGACAGCCGAGCTCTACACGCGGCTGCGCGCATGGGTCCGGGCCGTGCCCCGGCCCGAACCCCGCTACGACCTGGTCCATTTCGACTTCAACACGGCCAACGTCCTCGCGGCGCAGGACCAGCTGACCGGCATCGTCGATCTGGACCATCTCTCGGTCGGCGACAGGGCCACCGACCTGGTCTCCCTGGCCTTCCACTTCGACAAGCACGGCCGCTACGGCAACCCGCTTCCCGCACCTGACGTCGTGGACTCCCTCGCCGAACGTGCGCTGAAGCTGTCCGGTCGCCCGGGATGGCGCCACGCCGTCGCCTACTACGCCCTCCATCAACTCCAGTGGACCTGGCCGCCCGACGCGGCGGAACGGCTCGGAGTCAGCGCAGCCGTCATCCGCCGGATGATGGCCTATCCGGACTAGGACTTGTCCCGGGTTGCACCAAATGAGATCTCATCACTGAGAGTTATTGTCTAGATACTTTACGTGACCTATGATGTCTGGAC
>NZ_JACEGK010000302.1:0-9593 GCF_056859195.1 Streptomyces sp. NH27 | reverse complement strand
CGGCAGCTCACCGCGATGATCCAGCTCCCCACCCACCTCGTCGGCGCCGGCACCGCCGCACCGCCCACCCGGGAGGAGATCCTGCTGGCCTACCTGCGCAACCCGCAGGCCCCGCCGCTGCTCGCACCGGGCGACGCCCAGCCCCTGGGCGCCCCCGACGTCCGGCAGCCCGGGGCCGAGGAGCCGCCCCGTAGCCGCCGGCGCGACGACGAGGACCTCGACCGGTGAGCGTGCTCACCCGCTACATCGCCTGGCCGCCGCGCGCGGAACGCCCCACCCTGCTGCCCTTCGCGCTGCCCCGGGCGGCCGGACCCGCCTGGCCGGCCTGGCGCAAGCACCGCGCGGCCTACCGCACGGTCCTGCTCTTCGCCGCCCTCGCCGCGCTCTGGTCGGTGTGGGAGGCGCGCCAACTCGTCGTCGGCTTGCACCACTTCACCGGGGCCTGCCGCACCGAGCCGATAGCCTGCTCGGTACCGGGCGCCCCTGATGACAACGGGCCGCTGCCGGCCACCCCGGGCGTCATCAACATCCTCTTCCGCTTCCGCAAGTGCCCGACGGTGCTGCGCTACCTGCCGCTCGTCGTCGCCGCGCTGATCGGCGGGCCGCTGTTCGCGCAGGAGATGGAGGCCGGCACCCACCGGCTCGCCTGGAGCCAGTCCGTCGGCCGCCGTGAATGGGTCGGCGTCAAGCTCGCCACCGCCACCGCGGTGACCGGCCTCGGCGCCGTCCTGCTCACCGTGCCGGTCACCGCCTGGTGGTACCTCAGCTGGCGCGGCCACAACAGCCCCGGTCTGAGCGGTTACGCCTGGCGCTCCCTGGTCGGGTGGAACGACTGGGACTTCTTCGCCTGGACCGGCCCGGTCGGCGTCGCCCACATCCTGCTCGCCCTGATGATCGGCGCGGCGACCGGCATGCTGCTGCGCCGTACGCTGCCCGCGGTCGCGCTCTCCGCCGCCCTCACCGAGGCCGTCCTGCTCGGCCTGGAGAAGCTGCGTCCGCACCTCCTCACCCCCTCCATCCACAAGGGCGCGGGGTTCGCGATCTGGCCGCGCGACGGCTGGCACATCGGCGAGGGCCTGGTCCGCGCGGACGGCACCCTCACCACCCACGATCCCTGCGCCTCCCCGAACGTCAAGAACATCACCACCTGCCTGCGCCGGCACCACATCGTCGGGGGCTACTCGAAGGACCTGCGGATGAACCAGTTCGTCCCGCTCCAGCTCGTCGAGACCGCGATCTGCCTCGCCGCCTGCGCGGTGCTGGCGGCCTTCTGCCTCTGGTACGTCCCCCGCATCACGGCGCGTTGAGCAGTGCGGTGCGCTGGGCAACGCGGTCTGCCGAGCGGCGCGGCCCGGCCATTCACCCTGCGGGCGCGGGGAATTCGACTGGTTCGGGTGGGTTCAGGTCTTGGTGTGGAAGTCCCCCGGATCAGGTCCCACCCGCTGCACCACTTCCAAGGACGCGGTTGCCGTGCCGGGAGACCAGCGAGGTGTGGGACACGGTGCGGTGTTCGGACCAGCGGAAGGCTGCCGCCAGGTCGGCTGGGCCCGGGACGGCGAGGGGGTGGCCACCTATCCGGCGGGCCACCTATCCGGCGGGCCGGCGGGGCGGCGCGCCGGGGTCGGGCGTACGCGACGTTCGGCGAAGATCCTTACCTGTTCGGGCAGATCGCCAGCGGCGCAAGGGCCGGCCGTCCTCATAGGTCACCCACGTACCGTCGTTCCCGCCGACGAGGGCGCCGGTCCGTGGTGCACCGTCCTCGCCGGGATAGCGCACCGCCGCGGCGACGGCCTTGATGTCCGACATCGCCACCAGCACATGCTCGACCCGCTCGCCGGCCGTACGCCGGACCAGGATGTCGCGGTCCGAGGCGAAGCAGGTCTCCTCGTACTCGTACCACTCGTCCCAGTACTCGACGGTGTCCGCGCTGTCGAACCGCCCCAGGATCGGCCCCGTGTACCCGGAGGCGAGCCAGTGGAGCCGATCAGGATGAACGTCCTGCGGGATGCCGTCCGTCGTTGCCTCCACCGAGGACGTGCCTTCCTCGGTCCACCGCACCCAGGAGCCTTGCGTGCCGTCGGCGTTACTGAGGACCGTCTCCGCGAACGTGCGGCCGTCGGGATGAGGCCGTAGCGCGCGTTCGAAGTACGACTCGTGCGGCGAGACGGACAGCACCTGTCCGGTGGCGAGTTCGACCACCCGACGTTCGAGGTATTCGGCGCCGTCCTCTTCGTCGTTGACACCCAACACCGGTACGAACGCCCACAGGTGACCGGCCTCCGGCGGGAACACCACTTCTCCCGGCAGCGGTTCGCAGCCACAGTCCAACAGGTCGGGATGGCGTACCTGCCACACGGTCCGGCCGTCGGCGTCGACCGCGGCCATGTACCCGAGCCCGGCGAACGCCGCCCACCGCAGGTCCGGGCTCACCGCCACACGGAGGACCGGCAACGGCCCAGGCGTCGGGAACCGGGCGAGAAGCCGGAGATCCTCCCCGAACAGCACGGCCGCGCCGTCGGTCCCCACAGCGCACCAGCCGTGCGGGAGCCGGACCGGCGCGCCCACGGTCTCGACGGGTGCCTCGCCGATCAGTTCGGCCGCGCGCTCCGGCAGGAGCCGCCAGCGCTGCAACGGCTGGTCCTTCGCCCAGGTCAACCAGGTGTCGTCCCGGCCGTTCACTGTGCCGGCCGTCTGCGGCGCCCGGCTCGGATCGGGGTAGTGCACCCGCGCCGCCGGTTCGAGGGACCGGGCGTCCAGCACCAGGTGCTCGTCCGGGCCGTCGCCGCTGTGGTGGGCGACCAGGAACCCTTCGTCCACGAAGTCCGCGGCACCGGATCCCTGACCGTCGGGCCGGATCCGACCGTCCAGTTCGCGATACCCGGTGGCGGTGCGGGAGCGCACGAGTCCGGAGGGGAGCTCGACCACCCACCGTTCGAGCCGCTCGGTGCCGCTCGGTTCCTCCCCGTCTCCCGACACCGGTACGAACGCCAAGAGGTGACCATCTCCGGACGGGAAAGCGACGGCGCCCGGCAACCGGGCTCCGCCGGCGCCGTGCAGGTCGGGATGGCGCGTGCGCCAGACGGTCCCGCCGTCAGCGTCAACGACAGCTATCTGCCCGTCACCGGCGAACGCGGCCCACCGGCGATCCGCGCTCACCACCGCATGCCGGCCGGGCAGCGACATGCCGACACCATCGGGTGCCGGGAACCGGGTGACTTCCGCCAGCTCGTCGTCGAGCAACAGCACCGTGTCGTCGCCGTCCAGCACACACCAGCCGGACGGTACCCGGACCGGCGCGGTGGAGATGCCCTCCGGTCCTTCTGCGACCTGGTCGGCGATGCGTTCGCTCAAGCCGGATTTCGACGTTCGTGTTGACATGTGGCCCAGCGTATTGCCCCCAACTATCGGCCCGGCCCGGGGGCTCCGCCCAGACGACGGAATGATCCGAAAATCTACGAGGTGCTCGGGTGGCGCAGGCCCACCCGGCAACCCCTCCGGCAACCCCGCCGGGCCTCCGCGGTCAGGACTCCTCCTCGCCCGGCCACAGCTCGTCGGCCCGCAGGGCGAGGTCCTGGAGTATGTCCGCAGACGTCACGTCGGTGCGGCCCGCGTCGTGGATGTCGGCGAGTTGGAGGAAGATCAGCGAGAAGGCCCCGGTCAGGCGCTCGATCACCGGGCTGAGCTGGAGACTCAGCGCCTCGCCGATCTCGCCCGGGGTGGCGTCGGCGGGGAACTCGATGGTCGGCATCGTCTCGTTGAGCAGCGCGCGTACGTTGTCGCCCGAGATGTCCTGCCGGTCGGGGTCCTCCTCCAGCAGCACCTGCATCTGCCGGGCCTCGGTGAGGATGCCGATGATCCGCCGTACGAAATCGCTGTCCCTCATGTCGGGAGCGTACGCCGTCGACGTATGTGTGTAACGGGCGCACGCGGTCGGTCTCAGCGGATATCGGGCGGGCCCGGGTGCGCCAGGTCGTCCGGCAGCGGTTGGGCCGGGCGATACACCGGGGGCGCCGAGCCGTCGGCCAGCGCGGCGGGCGCGTCGGCCAGGCCGACCCGGTCGCGGACCCGGCCGAGGAAGTCGGGATCGGCCAGCCGGGCCAGCCGGGCCCGCCGGGGCGCCGCGTACACCGACACCCAGTCGCCGGGGTCGAGCACCCCGCACAGCCGGCCGTCCACGCTGACCGCGACCTGCCCGGACCGCTCCAGCACCCGCACCGCCACCCGCTGCTCGCGCGCGGACAGCACCAGGCTGCGGTCGAAGGCCATGTGCGGGGCCACCGGAGTGAAGACCAGCGCGTCCAGGTGCGGCGAGACGATCGGCCCGCCCGCCGCGAAGCTGTACGCGGTGGACCCGGTGGAGGAGGCCACCACGAACGCGTCCGCCGAGTAGAAGCCGAACAGCCGCCCCGACACGTAGATCGCGACGCTCGCCTGACGGTCCCTGGCCAGCTTCTCGAAGACCACGTCGTTCAGGCCCAGCACGTCCAGCGGCACGCCCCACCCGGTGTGCCCGGGATCGGCGTCGCGCGGGGTCGGCGGCGGCGGCAGAGGGCCGCGGCCGTAGCGCAGCAACGCCCGCATGCCGGCCGGGATCTCCAGCGGGCGGGAGGCGCGCATGGTGAGCATCAGCCGTTCGTCGACGTGCCCGGTGCCGGCGTGCACCGCGTCCAGGGCCGCCTCCAGGTCCGCCGTGCACACCTCGGTGAGGAATCCCACCCGGCCCACGTCGACCCCGAGCACCAGCGCGTCCACCGCCGCGGCCACCCGCACCCCGCGCAGCAAGGTGCCGTCGCCGCCGACGGTCACCACCAGGTCCGGCAGCCCGGCCTGCTCCGCCTCCTCCAGCGCGGTCCGCCGCCCCACGCCGCCGTCCGCCTCGTCGCCGTCCGCGGCGGGGGTGTTCCACACGTCGATCTCCGCGCACGGGACGCCGTGTTCCCGTGCCCATGCGTCGACGCGTGCCGCGGCCGCCACGGCGGCCTCCTTGCCGCCGTGCACGACCAGCCCGATCCGCTCGATCACCCCTTCACGGTAGGGGCGGTCCGGGTCCGAGGCCCGGTCGGCGGGCGCGCGGCCCGGGGGAACGGCCCCGGGGAACGGCCCGGGGGAGTGGCGGCGCCGGCACCGCCGTGTGGGTGACCGGTATCCCCCACACGGCGGTGCCCGTGCCAGGCCGGCCGAGGGGGCGGACTGAGGTGCGATGGGGTGTTCGTCCGGGTTGACCCGATAGGGTCGTGCACAGGCGGCCGGGCGGGGGAGCCGCTCAGGATGGAACGGAATGGAACGGACAGGGCCGCCCGCGAGGACGGACCCGGGAGGCGAGAGGGGAGCGCGTGCGGCTCGTGCGGTTGGGAAACGGCCGGGCCCGGTGGCTGCGCCGGGGCCGTAACCTGCTGCTCGCGGCCGTACTGATCGCGGTCGCCAGCGCGGCCGGGATCTGGCTGGCGGTGCGGCTGACCCCCATGCAGTCGGTCTCCGCGGCCGGGCAGAACGTGCAGGTCGGCGCCGCCGAGCCGGGGCTGAGCCGGTCGGGCCCCGGCGAACTGGACCTGTTCGGCGAGGCGATCCCGACCCAGCCGCGCTTCGACGGGCCGATCCGCCCCAAACTCAAGCTCGCCCACATCACCCTGGACTCGCAGGTGAACCAGGCGTTCCACGCCGACGGCGACAACGCGCTGGTGCCGATGCTCAGCCGGCAGCTCGCGGCGGGCTGGAAGCGCTACTGCATCTGGGAGACCCTCGTCGCGGCCGGCTGCGCGGGCGTGATCACCATCGCCGTCGCGGGCGTCGGCCGCACCTCGCCCCGCACGATGCTGACGATGCTCGCGGCGACCCTGGTGACGGTGAGCGCCGCCAACGCCGCCGGGGTGTACCTGCTCGCGTCCGGTACCCCGCGCGTGCTGCGCCAGGTGCACACGCTGGACGACCTGGTCGGCCGAACCCGGGCGGAGCCGGTGCCCGCCGCCAAGGGGCCCGCGCTGCCGGGCATCCATGCGGTGGTGATCGGCGACTCCACCGCCGCCGGCATCGGCAACCCGCTGGTGGACCATCCCACCGCGCTGGACCGCACCTGCGGCCGCAGCTCCGACGCCTACGCGGCCGACCTCGCGGCCGCCAACGGCTGGAAGGTGCTCAACCTCGCCTGCCAGGGCGCCACCGTCTCCGACGGCATCCTCGGGGTCCAGGTGCGCGGCGGCAAGGTGGTGCCGCCGCAGCTCGCGGTCGCCCAGCGCGCGAGCGACGCGTCCGCCGTCATCGTCAGCATCGGCGCCAACGACATGAACTGGTCGGTACTGACCGGGCTGTGCGCGGCGGCGCCGGTCTGCGACGACGACGCGTCCACCGCGTACTTCAAGGAGGAACTGGCCGGCTTCACCCAGGACTACCTGGACCTGCTCGAACAACTCGCCGCGCTGCCGCACCATCCGGCGGTGCTGGTCAACGAGTACTACGACCCGTTCGGGGCGGACACCGGCTGCCTGAAGAAGGACGGCATCACCCGGGAGAAGGCCGACGTCCTCGGTTCACGGCTGTCGGACCTCAACGCGGTGCTGGAGAGCGGCGCCGCCACCTTCCACTTCGCCGTCGCCCGGCCCGGCTTCGAGGGGCACGAGCTGTGCAGCGAGCAGCCGTTCGTGCAGGACGCCACCGGCAAGGCGCCGCTGCACCCCACCGCGGCCGGTGAACTCTCCATCGCGCTCGCCGACCAGCAGGCGCTCGGTGCGATCGAGGCCGACCGGGCCGCCCACCCCGACCGCACGGCCCGGCCCGGCCCGACACCGGACTCCAGCGGCACGCCGGGCACTTCCGGCACGCCGGGCACCGGCCCGACCACGACGGCCCCCAGCGGCGTGGCCGGCGCGGGCGCCCCCGCCGGCACGTCTGCCGGCACCTCCGCGCCGACGCCCTGACCGCCGCGCCCGGCCGGGGTTCCTGACGGTGTCGCAGCGCCGGCGCGCCGGCTCCGTACCGCTGCCGCGGCGGTACCGCAGCCGGGCCGTACCCGTGATGCGCCGATGCCCTGCCGGTGCTGCGCCGGCACCGGCGTTGTGTGGCCAAGATCACCTACATCACCCAATGTGACCGCGCCCGGGGCCCGTTCCGGGTCCGCGGCCGGTGCCGCGCCTGCCGCCACCGCTCGCGCCCGGGCGAACCGCGCCGACCTCTTCGGACCTCCGCGCGCCGGCGCCGTACGCACCCGGCCGCCGTCGACCGCGACTTGGCGATCGGCGGCGGCGGCCGGTACGCTCCGTGACCGCGTCGAACGCGCGGAGATGTCCGCCCGGTATCGGTGGACGGGCGTTTTGGTGTCCGATGTAGTGTCGGGCGAGTCGCCCGGCTTGTCGCCGGATCGTTCGGGAAGAGAGATCGACCGCATGCTGCTGGCGTATCCGCCGAGCCTGCCGAGCCCGTCGCCTTGCGGGCGACGGCCGGGACCTGCACCGACCCGTCACCGCCGGGGCGGTGCCGAGGCACGACGGCGGGCCGCGGCCGGGCCGGGGGGTGCCCGGTGACCGCCACGACCACCGGCTCGGCCGACACCGCGCAGAGCGCGGAGACCGAGGACCGGCCCACCGGCCTGCGGCGGTTCCCGCTGCTGCCGGCCCGGATGCGCCCGCGCAACCGGCCCCGGCTGCTGCTGGAACTCGCCTTCACCGTCGGCCTGTACCTGGCCTACAGCCGCACCCGCCGCTACGTCCCGCGGGAGAAGACCGAGGCGCTGCACCGCGCCCGCGAGGTCCTGCACTTCGAGCGGCTGCTGCACATCGACTTCGAGCTGAGCCTCAACCACGCGGTCGACAAGATCAACTGGCTGACGGTCGGCATGAACTACTACTACGCGACGCTGCACTTCGTGGTCACGCCCGCGGTGCTGATCTGGCTCTACGCCCGCCGCCCGGAGCACTACCGGGCGGCCCGCACCGCGCTGTACTCCGCGACATGCCTGGCGCTGGTCGGCTTCACGCTCTTCGCGCTCGCCCCGCCGCGTTTTCTGAGGTCCGAGGGCTTCATCGACACCATCGTCAGCCACCACACCCACGGCTCCTGGGACTCCGGGCACGTCTCCACGGTGTCCAACCAGTACGCGGCGATGCCGTCGGTGCACATCGTCTGGTCGGCGTGGTGCGGGCTGACGCTGTTCTTCCTGGCCCGCTGGACCTGGCTGCGGGTGCTCGGCGTGTGCTACCCGCTGGCCACTTTCGTGGTCATCATCTCCACCGCCAACCACTTCTTCGCCGACGCGGTGGCCGGCGCGGCCACCCTCGCCATCGGCTTCCTCCTCCAGCGGCTGCTCTTCGGCCGCCGGGCCTACCCGAAGCTGCGCCGATCCGCGGACGGCGGCAAGGACGGGGACGGGGATGGGGACGGGGATCCGGCGCCCGTCCCGTCGGCACGCGACAGCTCCGACGAGCCGTCGGGCACCGCGGCCGCGGTCGAGGGCGCCGCCAAGTAGGGGAAGCGGAACTCGGTGCGGCTGCGGTAGAGCTCGCCGGGCCGCAGCACCGTCGCCGGGTACTCCGGCCGGTTCGGCGAGTCCGGGAAGTGCTGGGTCTCCAGGCAGACCGCGCCGTGCCGCGCGTACGGCCGGCCGGCCGGGCCGGTCAGCGAGCCGTCCAGCGCGTTGCCGGTGTAGACCTGGATGCCCGGTTCGGTGGTCCATACCTCCATGCACCGCCCGCTGCCTGGGTCGGTGAGCCGGGCGGCCCGGCGCGGCGCCCCGGCCGGGTCCGGCGCGGCCAGCACCCAGCAGTGGTCGTAGCCGCCGGCGTCGGCGAGTTGCCGGTCCCGGTCGCCGATCCGCTCGCCGATCCGACGCGCCCGGCCGAAGTCGAAGGCGGTGCCCGCGGTGGGCACGGCCGGGCCGAGCGGCACCGCCTCGGCGGTGACCGGCAGATAGGCGTCGGAGTCCAGCCGCAGGGTGTGGCCGAGGATGTCGCCGCGCCCGGCGCCCGCGAGGTTGAAGTAGGCGTGGTTGGTGAGGTTCACGTGCGTGGCGCGGTCGGTACGGGCGCGGTAGTCGACGCTCAGCGTGCCCGTACCGGCGGTCAGCCGGTAGACCACCTCGATGTCGAGCGCGCCGGGGAAGCCCATGTCGCCGTCCGGGCTGTGCAGGGTCAGCCGTAGCGCGGCGGCTCCCGGGCCATTGTCCGGGGCGGGCGCGGCGTGCCAGACCCGGCGGTGGAAGCCGTCCGGGCCGCCGTGCAGCGCGTGCCCGCGGTCGTTGGGCGGTATCAGGTGGGCACGGCCGTCGAGCGTGAAGCGGCCGTACGCGATCCGGTTGGCGTACCGGCCGACGACCGCCCCGAGGTAGGGGTGTTCGGCGGTGTAGCCGGCGAGCGCGGGCAGGCCGAGCACCACGTCGTCGGCGCGCCCGGCCGGGTCCGGCACCGACAGGCCGCGCAAGGTGGCGCCGTAGCCGAGGACTTCGGCGCGCACCCCGGTGCCCGAGTCCAGCGTCCAGCACTCGACGGCGTCGCCGCCAGGTGCGGTACCGAACGGCGAGCGGCGCAGGGAGGCGGCGGGCACAGCGGACTGAGGGGGCATGGTCATCCTGGGACGAGGGCCGGTGGGAAGGCATGCCGCGACGGTCC
>NZ_JACEGK010000301.1:0-9598 GCF_056859195.1 Streptomyces sp. NH27 | reverse complement strand
CAACTCGCCCCCAGCCACGGCCTCGCCGACTTCGCCGACGCCGTCCGCCCCCGGCTGATCGCGGCCCTGGCCGGATACGCCGCGACCTTGCTCGTCCTGCTCGCCGTCCTCGGCTCGTTCCGCGGCTCGGCCGTCGGCGCGCTGCTGTTCGCGGCCCGGCTGCTCGCGGTCCACGGCGCGCCGCGGACCGCCGCCGCGGGCCTCGTCGTCGCCGTGGCCGCGCAGGCCCTGCTGCCGGCCCTGCTCCCGGCGGGCCCCGCCGAAGCCGTGGCCTGCGGCGCCGCCGCCCTGGTCCTGGCCGCGCACTCACTCCACCTCGTCCCGCGCGCCTCGGCCCACCGCACCTGACCTCCCGTACCACCAACCAGGAGAACCCTCGTGAGCACGCATCGCCCGCCCACCCCGATCACTCCGAAAGCGATCACCCCGGAAGCCCCCGGCGCCCCACACCTGTACGGCCGCCCACCGGCCGCACCGCCCTGGGCGGCCGTGCCGGTCGGCCCGTTCGCGATCCCCGTCCCGTCGTCTCCGGCGCAGCCCGCGCCGGGCGGTCGCACGGTCGTGGGGCGCCGGACCCGGCGGGGTGTGCGATGAGGGTGCTGCTGCTCGGGGCCGACGGCTTCATCGGCCGCCATGTCGCGGAACGCCTGCTGGCCGACCCCGCCTGCCAACTGACCGCGCTGGGCCGCAGCGACGACGCGGACGTACGGTTCGACCTCGCCTCGGGTGCGCCCGGGGTGCTGTCGCGGTTCATGGACGCGGTCCACCCGGGGGTGGTGGTCAACTGCGCCGGCTCCACCCGCGGCAACGCCCGCGACCTGACCCGGCAGAACATCGTGGCCGTGGCGACCGTCTGCGAGGCGCTGCGCCGCAGTTCGGTCGCGGCCCGGCTGGTACAGGTCGGCTGCGGATCGGAGTACGGCCCCTCGCCGGTCGGCTCGTCCACCGGCGAGGACGCCTCGCCGCGGCCGGGCGGCCCGTACGGCGTGAGCAAGCTCGCCGCCACCGAGCTGGTGCTCGGGTCGGGCCTGGACGCCGTGGTGCTGCGGGTGTTCAGCCCGGTCGGGCCGGGCACGCCGACCGGGGCACCGCTGGGCCGGGTCGCGGAGGCGCTGCGCCGGGCGATGCAGAACGGCGACGGTGAGCTGAAGCTCAGCGGGCTGAGCGCGCAACGCGACTTCGTGGACGTGCGCGACGTGGCCAGGGCCGTACACGCCGCTTCGCTGTCGGCGGCGCAGGGCGTGGTGAACATCGGCAGCGGGCGGGCGGTGCGGATGCGGGACATGGCCGGGGCGCTCGCGCACGTCGCCGGGTACGACGGCGCGCTGCGCGAGCTGGACGACCCGCCGCACGCCGCGCCGTATCCGGACGGCTGCGGGTCCTGGCAGCAGGCCGACGTGCGCACGGCCCGCGACCGGCTCGGCTGGCGGCCACGGATCGGCCTGGAGGAGTCGCTGGCCGATGTGTGGATGGAGGCGGCATGCCGCGTCTGAACCCGTTCCCCCGCAGCGCCCCGGCGAGCCGGAGCGCCCCGGCGAGGCACAGTGACCCGCCGAGCCGCGGTGACGTGCCGACCCGGACCTATCCGGTGATCCGGACCGATCCGTCGACTCGCGGTGACGCGCCGACCCGCCGTGGCCCGGTGCCCCCGCGCGGCCGGTCGGGCGCGGCGCCGTCGGCCGCGTCCGGCTCCTCGGTGGCCGGTCCGTCGGTGTCCGATCCGCCCGTCTCCGACCTGTCCGTGGCCGACCCGTCCGGCGCCGTGTCGCCGGGCCCGGCCCCGGCCGCGCCCGAGGGCCGGACCGGCTTCGGGGTGCCGCTCTTCGCGCACCCGCTGGTCGCGCCCGCGGAGTGGGCCGAGCTGGCCCGGCCGGGGGCGCCGGTGGACTGGGCCGCCTTCGACGTGTCGTCCGGCCCCGGCAACCGCGTGGACCCCCTATGCGCCGAGGCGCTCGCCCGAGTCCGTGAGAACGCCGTCCCACTTCTTGGACGGCTGGACGCGGTGTACGGCACCAGGCCGTACGGCGAGCTGGTCGCGGACGCCTCGCGCTACCTGGACCGGTACCAGGTGGACGGCTTCTACGTGGACCGGGCGCCAACGCTCCGCGCCGAGGTGGCGCAGTGCCGCCGGGCCACCTCGACGCTGCGGGCGCTGCTGCCGGACGGCGGCCGGGTGGTGCTCGCACCGGGCACGCACCCCTACCCCGGCTACGCCGAGTTCGCCGACCAGTTGGTGGTCTTCGCCGGGCCGTGGACGCGTTACCGCTGGTCGGAAGCGCCGACATGGACTGCGGAGTATCCGCCGCGGCTCTTCGCGCACCTGGTGCACGGGCTGCCCGCCACGCACCTCGACGCCGCGCTGCGGGTCGCCCGCTGGCAGGGCGCGGGCACCGTGTACATGACCGACCGCACCGACTGGGGCGGCGCGGACCCGTGGGCGGGCCTGGCCGGCCACTGGAACGAAGCGGTACGCAAGGTGCGCGAGGAGCTGCCGCCCAGTATGTGACCCGGTCCCGTCTCGGCCTGCGGACCTGGTGTCTTGGAATGAAGAAGGGCGTGGCAGTGTTACAGGGCCAGGACGTGCGGGCGGCCGCCCGTGCCTACTGTCCGATGATCTACCCAACCGTATTGCTGAGGTCCCTGTGTCGCTGCCACCCCTGGTCGAGCCGGCCACCGAACTCACCGTTGACGAGGTCCGCAGGTATTCGCGTCACCTGATCATCCCGGACGTCGGGATGGACGGGCAGAAGCGGCTGAAGAACGCGAAGGTGCTGTGTGTCGGGGCCGGCGGCCTCGGTTCGCCCGCGCTGATGTACCTGGCGGCGGCGGGCGTCGGCACGCTGGGCATCGTCGAGTTCGACGAGGTCGACGAGTCGAACCTGCAACGCCAGATCATCCACAGCCAGGCCGACATCGGCCGCTCCAAGGCCGAGTCCGCCCGGGACACCGTCCAGGGCATCAACCCGTACGTGAACGTGATCCTGCACGAAGAGCGGCTCGAAGCCGAGAACGTGCTGGAGATCTTCGCGCAGTACGACCTGATCGTCGACGGCACGGACAACTTCGCCACCCGCTACCTGGTCAACGACGCCTGCGTGCTGCTGAACAAGCCGTACGTCTGGGGTTCGATCTACCGCTTCGACGGCCAGGCGTCGGTCTTCTGGTCCGAGTACGGCCCCTGCTACCGCTGCCTGTACCCGGAGCCCCCGCCCCCCGGCATGGTGCCCTCCTGCGCCGAGGGCGGCGTCCTCGGCGTGCTGTGCGCCTCGATCGGCTCGATCCAGGTCACCGAGGCGATCAAGGTGCTGGCCGGCGTCGGCGACCCGCTGGTCGGCCGGCTGATGATCTACGACGCCCTGGAGATGACCTACCGCCAGGTCAAGGTCCGCAAGGACCCGAACTGCGCGGTGTGCGGCGAGCACCCGACCGTCACCGAACTGATCGACTACGAGGCGTTCTGCGGCGTCGTCTCCGAGGAGGCCCAGGAGGCCGCGCTCGGCTCCACGATCACTCCCAAGCAGCTCAAGGAGTGGATCGACGACGGCGAGAACATCGAGATCATCGACGTCCGCGAGCCGAACGAGTACGAGATCGTGTCGATCCCCGGCGCGAAGCTCATCCCGAAGAACGAGTTCCTGATGGGCTCGGCCCTCGAACACCTTCCGCAGGACAAGCGGATCGTGCTGCACTGCAAGACCGGTGTCCGCAGCGCCGAGGTGCTGGCCGTGCTGAAGTCCGCGGGCTTCTCCGACGCCGTGCACGTCGGCGGCGGTGTCATCGGCTGGGTCAACACGATCGAGCCGGACAAGCCGATCTACTAGGCCGGTTGGCCAGGCCGACAGGCCGACAGGTAAGGGGTGGCACCCTGGGGTGCCGCCCCTTACGCATGCCGTGTGTCGGTCGTCGCAAAGGGAGCCACCGGGTCCGCGGCAATGACGACACCCGAATCTGGTCCCCGTATCCAGGATTTCACCGTATCGAAGCGGAAGAGCCTGTTCGAAAGCGGTGCTGTGCCTATCGGGGCACGGACGTGTCACGCCGTCAGTAGCCGCCGGGTGCGCGGTGTGTACGGATTTTCCCCGGACGAAGGACAACCCTTCCAGGACACAGACGGTCTTACGGGGTGTCAGATCGCTTATTGGATAAGAGTGGTCTATCGCGACACATCCCATGAAAGGTCATGCACCCATGCAACTCACGCGTACCCGCACCCGGAGCACCGTCCGCAGGCTCGCACTCACCGCTGCCGCGCTCGCTCTCGCCGTCGCCGCTCCCGCTGCCGCCGCGCAGGCGAACACCACGCACGACACGCACCCGGCCGCGCCGGCCCAGTCCGCGGGCAGCGTGCACGGCGACCACACCACCGGCGCGGCCGTGCCGCAGGCCGCCGGGCCGGTCCGCTCGGGCGACCCGCAGTCGACCGTCGACCGCGTCGCGGACTTCTACGGCGCCTACATCGACGTGGTGTGGGACGCGCGCAACGACGACCTGCGCAACGGTCTGCGCGACCACTACCTCACCAGTGGCTGCCGGGCGAAGCTGGCCGCGTGGGAGTCCGCGCAGCACGCCGACGGTGTGCTGCGCGCCCAGGACAACCCGATCGGCTGGCAGGTCACGGCCGACGGCGGCGGCGCCGGCCACGCCTTCAGCATCGTCCGCCTCACCTGGGGCAATCCGAGCAGCCCGTACTACACGTACCTGAAGGTCCAGTCCGACCTGGCGACCAAGCAGATCTCGGACATCGAGGACCAGTGAGCCGCCGATCCTGCCGACCGGGTCGTCCCGCCGGCCGGCAGGACGGCCTCCGTCACGGTTCCCGGTCCTACAACTCGTCAGGTCCTACAACTCGCCCTTCCGGCTGAGGTGCGTGAAGGCCAACCAGCCCGGCAGCACCGGCAGCCAGAAGGTCAGCAGCCGGAAGAACAGCACCGCCGGGGTGGCCACCTCCTTCGGCAGGCCGGCCGCGATCAGGCCGCCGGTCAGCGCCAGTTCGACCGCGCCGACACCGCCCGGCGTCGGCGCCGCGGACCCCAGCGCGTTGCCCGCGAGGTAGACCACCGCGATCGTCGCGTAGCTGAGGTTCCCGTCGAAGGCCCGCACGCAGCCGTCCAGGCACAGCACGAAGGTCACCGTGACCATCAGGGTGCCGCCGATGCCGGTGAGCAGCTTCGCCGGGCGCTGGAGCACGTCCAGCATGCGCGGCACGACGCCCGCGAACAGCGCGCGCACCCGCGTCGAGACGAACTTCCGCAGTGCGGGCACCGCGGTGACCACCAGCACCAGCACGCCCGCGGTCAGCAGCCCCGCCATGACGGTCCTGGACGGCGACAGCGACGGCGTCTTCTCGGTGCCGGTGATGAAGCCGAACGCCATCAGCAGCACGATGTGCGAGCCGAGCCCGACGAGCTGAGAGGCGCCCACGCTGGCCACCGCGAGCCCGGGCCGTACCCCCGCCTTCTGCAGGTAACGGGTGTTCAGCGCCACCCCGCCCACCGCGGCAGGCGCGACCAGCTTCACGAACGACCCGGCGACCTGGGCCATCACCGTCCGCGGCCACGACAGCCGCTCCGGCACGAAACCGGACAGCGCGCCGGCCGCGGCGACGTAACTGGCCGCGGAACCGACCACGGCGACCAGCGCCCACTTCCAGTCCGCGTGCACGATGGCGTGGCCGATCGGCACCGACGAGAGCTGGGAGAGCAGGAAGTACGCGGCGAAGGCGCCCGCGATGACCGTGATGAGGGTGCGCGGCTTGATCCGCTCCAGCCGCACCGGCTCCACCGGCGCCTGCGGGCGGATCAGCAGCACCTGCTGTCTGATCCGCGACAGCAGGTCCTCCTCGCGGACCTCCTCCAGCGCATCCTCCATGGCGCGCTTCTCCGCCTTGCTCTCGGCCTTCCGCTCCGCCTTCGACCGCGCCTTGGCCTGCGCGCCTTGCTGCTCGGCGGCCACCGTAGAGGCGCTCGCCAAAGAGGCGCCCGCCGACCCGCGGGCGGAGTGCGCCCTGCTGCGCTCCCTGGCCTCCTTGTCCGCGGACAAGGCCGCGAGCACCGCTTCGCGCTCCCGTCCCGCGCGAGCCCGGTTGAGCATCTTCAGCTCGCCGCGGGTGGACCGGCTCAGCGCGATCGGCTGGAGCAGCGGCAGCGACGCGGCGACCGCGTCCGGACCGAGCACCGACAGCGCCGCGGCCACCGCCCGTTCGGGGCCGACCCGCAGTGCCATCGTGGTCAGCAACTGCGCGATGTCCATCCGCAGCAGGATGTCGCCGGCGGCGATCTCGCCGCCGCGCAGGTCGGTGAGGAAGACCTGGCCGTTCCGGTCCACCAGCAGCGATTCGCCGACCAGCCGCCGGTGCGCGATCCGCCGTGACTGGAGGGCGCGCACCTGCGTCCACGCCTGGCGCATCAGGGCGTCGGTGATGTCGGCGTCGTCCAGCGCGTCCAGCCGCCGGCCGCCGATGTGCTCGTAGACCAGCATCACCGCGTCGGGGCCCAGCTCGGAGGTGGCGATCAGCTTCGGGGCGTTGGCGCCGGCCGCGATCGCCGCGTACGCCAGCAGCGCCTCCTGCTCCAACGCCTGCCGCAGGGACAGCAGGCTGCGGCGCTGGGTGATGCCGCCGACCAGCGACATCCGCCGCCAGGCCCGGTAGAAGAAGCCGTGCGCCTGCTGCTCGCGGTCCACCACCGTCACATCCAGCGGCGGGCCGTCCTCCAGGGTGACCAGGTAGCGGCGGCCGCGGTCGGAGTCCGCGCTCTCCGGGCCGGCCTCCACCACCCGCCGCGCGGTCTGCGGCGCGAACCCGACCCGGCGCAGGCCCGCGAGCAGGTTGTGGCCGGTGGGGCGGACGTTCGGCGAGCCGACCGCGTAGATCGTGCCGTTGGCGACGGTCCAGCCGATCAGCAGGGTCAGCGCGATCGAGAACGGCGTGGTGTAGCCGCCGGCCAGCACCGCGAACGCGTCCAGCACCAGCACGAACCACAGCGCGACCCGCCAGCGCGGGCGTCTGGCCATGCCGGACGCGGTGACGTAGGCGATCACCGGGGCGAGGTAGCCCTGCACCGGGTCGGTCATGCCCAGGCCGGTCGGCGCGCCGTGCGAGAGCGCCTCGCGGATCGAGCTGGGGGCGGCGTTGGTGACCCACAGGTCGGTGGCGAGCGCGGCGCCGTGCGCGAGTACGGCCGCGAGCACGCCGTCCGCGATCCGCAGCCCGTCCCGTTTGACCAGCCGCTCCACGGCGAACGCCACCGGCACGATGAGCACCGCCACGCTCGCGGTGGTGCCGGTGAACGACGAGAAGAAGTCGGGCGCCCGCATGGCGCCCTTGGTGATGTCGGTCTCCAGGCCGTTGGTGGTGGCGTGCGCGAAGGCCGCGATGGCCAGCACCACCCCGAAGCCCAGCAGCCCCATGCAGAAGCGCACCAGGTCGGCGGGGCGGTGCACCCGGGCGGCGAGCAGTGGTTCGTCCACGGACACGGCCTGCCGGGTGGCGCCGGCCGGTTCGAGCGGCGCGTCGTCGGCCGGCAGGTCGTCGGAGGGCGGGCCCTCGGTGCCCGGGCCGGACCAAAACGGTTCTTCCGGCGCCTGGTGCGAGCCGTGCGGCTGGGCGGGCGGCTGGGCGGGGCCGTCGGCGCCGTCCGAGTGGCCGGAGTCGGCCGAGCTGCCCGAACCGTCGGAGCCGACCGCGCCGGAGCTGCTGGAACTGCCGGAACTGTCGGAGTCGCCGGCCGCCGCCTTCGCGCCGGGATCGCCGTCCGCGGTCATCGCTGCCCGCGGTTCAGGGGCGGACGGGGGCAGCGCTCCGGGAGCGCCGGCGGCCTCCACGGTCTCGCCGGCGCCCTGTTTGTCGCCAGTTGTCTCTTCTTGGTCTCGTATCACCAGTCACCGCCGGGACGATGGTGGCATGCGCCGTGTGCGTACGGAGCCGTAGCCCCCCGGTGTCGGCGGTGTGCGGCAGGATTGGCCGGGTGAGCGAGGAGAGCGGTGCGACGGGGGCGGGCGAGCTGGGCCCGTACGCGGAGAAGGTGCTGGACACGGTGGACCTGATTCCGCCCGGCCGGGTCATGACGTACGGCGACGTGGCCGAGTGGCTGGGGGAGGGCGGCCCGCGCCAGGTCGGCCGGGTGATGGCGGACTACGGAGCGGTGGTGCCGTGGTGGCGGGTGGTGCGCTCCGACGGGGTGCTGCTCGCCGGGCACGAGCAGCGCGCCCTGGCGGCGTACCGCGCGGAGGGCACCCCGCTGCGGACGGTCGGTCCGGCCGCCGAGGGCCACATACCGCGCCTGGACATGCGCCGGGCCCGCTGGGACGGGCACCCGCCCGGCGATGCGCACGCTGCGGACGGCCCCGGGCGGGCGCCCGGCGCCGGCACCAAGGGCGGGCCCGGGCCGGCGGGCGGCGCGGGCGGCGGATGACGGCCGGAGGGTCATGTCATCCAGCTTCCGCCATGCGGAGGCAACCCATGCCACGACCTGCCCGCACCGAGTACATTGCCTGACCACCACGAAACCGGCGAACCACGTGAATCCCTCTTCCCCACTTCCTGACGTTTCCCCTGGCAGCGCCTCCGCGGCGCCCGGCCGGGACGCCCGGACCGGCCACGCCCGCGCGACCCGCCCGGGCGTCGGAGGCTACCGGCTGGTGCGCGCCCCGGCGGTGTCCGCCGCGCCTCCAGTGCTGGACGCATCACAGCGCGCTGTGGTTGAGCACGGGCCGGGACCGCTCCTGGTGCTCGCCGGACCCGGCACCGGGAAGACCACCACGCTCGTCGAGGCCGTACTGGCCCGGGTGCGGGCCGGCACCCCCGCCGACCGGGTGCTCGTACTGACCTACGGCCGGGCCGCCGCCGTCGAGTTGCGCGACCGGATGGCCGCCCGCGCGCAGGCCGTGACCGGCAGCGCGACCGTCGCGCCACAGGCCACCACCTTCCACTCGTTCTGCTACGGGCTGCTGCGCGCACACCAGGAGCCCGACCTGTTCGCCGAGCCGGTGCGGCTGATGTCCGGGCCCGAGCAGGACCTGATGGTCCGCGAACTGCTCGCCGGGCAGGCCCGGCTCGCCCGCGAGGGCCGCGCCAAGGTGAGCTGGCCCGACGACCTGCGGGCCGCGCTCACCACCCGCGGTTTCGCCGACGAGGTGCGCGCGGTGCTCGCCCGCACCCGCGAACTCGGCCTCGCCCCGCGCGCGCTCGCCGACTTCGCCCGCCGTATCGGCCGCCCCGACTGGCTCGCCGCGGCCGCCTTCCTCCAGGAGTACCTGGACGTCGCCGATCTCCAGGGCGTCATCGACTACACCGAACTCGTGCACCGCGCGGTCCGGCTGGTCCGGCGGCCCGAGGTGCACACCGAACTCGCCGGTCGCTACGACGCGGTCTTCGTCGACGAGTACCAGGACACCGACGCCGCGCAGGTCCGGCTGCTGCACGCGATCGCCGGGCAGGGCCGCACCCTCGTCGCCTTCGGCGACCCCGACCAGTCGATCTACGCCTTCCGGGGCGCCGACGTGAACGGCATCCTCGACGTCCCCGCCGCCTTCCCCGACCGGGCCGGTCGCCCCGCCCCGGTCCGCGTGCTCACCGGCAACCGCAGGGCCGGTGCCGCAC
>NZ_JACEGK010000300.1:0-9631 GCF_056859195.1 Streptomyces sp. NH27 | reverse complement strand
CCGTGACCGTACGCAGCAAGGACAAGGGCGGGCGGCTGGTCACCTGGTCCGCGCGGGTCGAGGTGCTGGCGCCGCACGGCGAGCCGTGGGAGGCCGCCGTCGCCGAGCTGAAGGGCAAGCGGCTCAACGCGGTCGACGCCGAGGCGGTGCCGTCGCGGTGGGCGGCCGACTGCCAGGTCTTCCGGCTGACGCCGACCGGGACCGTACCGGAGCACCCGGGGGCGATGCCCGACGCCTCGGGCGCCACCACCCCCGTCGCCACCCCGGCGACCACCCGCCGCCCCGCGCCCGCGGGACTGCCGAAGCTCCTCGCGCGGCGCCGCAGGACCTGACCGCGGCCCGTACCCGGGCCGGGTGCGGGCGGCGCGCTACTTGCCGACGGTCCTGCCGTAGTCCAGCACCTCGGACTTGGCCGGGGCGGCGAGGGTGAAGTCCTGGCCCCAGTCCGAGAGGGTCAGGGTGCCCGCGTTGCCCGCGCGCTCGTAACGCAGGGGGTAGGGCGAGCCCTTGAGGGAGACGTCGAGGGAGCCGCCCTTGGTGCCGTCGAGCGCGATGGTCCTGGTCGAGCCGACCTTGCGGTGGGCGCCGGTCTTGACGGTGCCGTCCAGCACGAACAGGTCGGCGAGCAGCGTCTTCTTGTCGGTGAATCCGGAGAACTGCTGGTAGGAGGGGTCGTTCGAGGGCACCTTGACGTACTTGCCGTTGAGCTTCGCGGCGGCGGCCTTGCTGTTCTTGTCGCTGCCGCCGTCACCGTAGAAGTCGGCGCCCGCCTTGAGGTAGAGGTCGTCGCCGACGCGCAGCAGCTGGAAGGTGGCGCCCTTGCTGGTGACCTCGCCGACGCCGCCGTTGCTGCGCAGTCGCATGTCGAGGCGGTACGTCCGGCCGCCGCTGACCACGGTGCCGGCCAGCCGGACCGCGACGGCGCTCGCGGCGGCGGACTTCGCCTTCTGCTCGATGGTCCGCACCGGGAGCTTGCCGACCCCGTTGGTACCCGCGTCGGGGTCACCACCGAAGCCGAGGCAGCCGGAGAGCAGGCCGCTCGCGCCGAGGGCGGCCAGAGCGGCGGCGACAGTCCTGCGGCCGTGGTGCACGAGTTCTCTTCCTCCAGGGACGGCGGCTGCGGGCGGCCTCGAAGCTACCGCAGGGTGACGACCTGGTGCACGATGGGCGGCGGGCTCGCGACGCCCCGCGACTCCGGCTGCGGCTTGCCGAAATGCCCTCAGCACCACCCTGTGAGGACACTTCGGCGCCTTGCATCCGAAGCCCCATGACGCCGCTTCTTGATCCACCGCCTGTCGTGCACCAGGTCGTTACTCCCGGGGACTATCCCATGGGGCAGGCAAGATCGGCCGGGAGTAGCCTGAGCGGGTGCGGCGGGTGTGACCCGCAGGCACCGGAGCAGCCCATCGGAGCAGCCCTCCGCAGACCGTAGGAGGCCCCCAACATGGCGGCAGGCGCCCCCCGGGTCTTCGTCTCGCACCTGGCCGGAGTCGCCGTCTTCGACCCGAACGGCGACCAGGTCGGGCGGGTGCGCGACGTGGTCGTGATGTTGCGCGTCGGCGGTCGCCCGCCCCGGGTGCTCGGTCTGCTGGTCGAGGTGGTCAGCCGGCGCCGGATCTTCCTGCCCATGACCCGGGTCACCGGCGTGGAGTCCGGGCAGGTCATCACCACCGGCGTAGTGAACATGCGGCGCTTCGAGCAGCGGCCGACCGAGACGCTGGTGCTGGGCGAGTTGCTGGACCGCAGGGTGCGGCTGGCCACCGACGAGTCGGGCTCCCCCGCCGAGACCCCGGCCGCCGTGGCCCGCTCCGCCGCCGACGACGGCCTCTCCGTCGAGGTCACCGTGCTCGATGTGGCCATGACGCAGTTGCCCTCCCGCCGGGACTGGGAGATCGACAAGGTCTTCGTCCGGCGCGGCAAGAGCGGGGCGCTGCGGCGCAGAGGAGAGGCGCTGACCGTGGACTGGTCGGCGGTGAGCGGCTTCTCGCTCGCCGAGGAGGGCCAGGGCGCGGAGAACCTGGTGGCGACCTTCGAGCAGTTGCGCCCGGCCGACCTGGCGAACGTGCTGCACCACCTGTCGCCCAAGCGCCGCGGCGAGGTGGCCGCCGCCCTCGACGACGACCGGCTCGCCGACGTCCTGGAGGAACTGCCGGACGACGACCAGGTGGAGATCCTCAGCAAGCTCAAGGAGGAGCGGGCCGCCGACGTGCTGGAGGCGATGGACCCCGACGACGCCGCCGACCTGCTCGCCGAGCTGCCGACCGACGAGCAGGAACGTCTCCTCACCCTGATGCAGCCCCAGGAGGCCGCGGGCGTACGGCGGCTGCTGGCGTACGAGGAGCGCACCGCGGGCGGGCTGATGACGACCGAGCCGATCGTGCTGCGCCCGGACGCGACCGTCGCCGACGCGCTGGCCCGCATCCGCAACCCCGACCTGTCCCCCGCGCTGGCCGCCCAGGTGTACGTGTGCCGGCCGCCGGAGGACACCCCGACCGGCAGGTACCTCGGCCTGGTGCACTTCCAGCGGCTGCTGCGCGACCCGCCGTTCACCCTCCTCGGCGCGATCGTGGACACCGACCTGCAACCGCTGGGCCCGGACACCGCGCTGCCGTCGGTGACCAGCTTCCTTGCCACGTACAACATGATCTCCGCGCCGGTGGTGGACGAGAGCGGTTCGCTGGTCGGCGCGGTGACCGTGGACGACGTGCTCGACCACCTGCTGCCGGACGACTGGCGGGAGACCGCGCTGTACGACGTGGACGGCGACACGGAAGGCGACACGGACGGCGACACGGACGACCGCGCGGACGGCCGCGACGTGGACGAGCGCGCGGAGGCCGCGGATGACCGCTGACGAGCGCGAGCGGACCCGCCACCCGGCGGGGGCGACGGCGACCGGACGGCCGCGCCAGAACCGGCTGGACCAGCCGCGCGCACCGCGCCGCACCCTGCTGCCGTCATACGACCCGGACGCGTTCGGCAAGCTCTCCGAGCGGGTGGCGCGGTTCCTCGGCACCGGACGGTTCATCGTCTGGATGACGGTGATCATCATCGTCTGGGTGCTGTGGAACGTCTTCGCGCCCCGGAGCTTCCAGTTCGACCACTACCCGTTCATCTTCCTGACCCTGATGCTGTCGCTGCAGGCGTCCTACGCGGCCCCGCTGATCCTGCTCGCGCAGAACCGGCAGGCCGACCGGGACCGGGTCAATCTCGAACAGGACCGCAAGCAGAACGAACGGAGCATCGCCGACACCGAGTACCTGACCCGCGAGGTGGCCGCGCTGCGGCTGGGCCTGGGCGAGGTCGCCACCCGCGACTGGATCCGCTCGGAGCTCCAGGACCTGGTCAAGGAGTTCGAGGAGCGACGGCACGACGCCGAGCGGCACGGTGAGCGGCGCAACGAGCGGCACGGCCCGGACCGGCCCGGCGACTAGTGCCGCCCGCGCAGTGACGAAGGCGACGGCCGGGGCCGCTGAAGGGCCGCTGGGGACCGCCGTATCCTCGTGCGTATGGCTACCGCTCTGCACGGTTCTCACCCGACCGGCACCCCCACCGACGACGCCGTACGCGCCGCGCTGGCGACCGTTGACGACCCGGAGATCCACAAGCCGATCACCGAACTCGGCATGGTGAAATCCGTCGACATCGCCGCCGACGGTTCGGTCGCGGTCACCGTCTATCTCACCGTGTCCGGCTGCCCGATGAGGGACGAGATCACCGGCCGGGTCACCGCCGCGGTGCAGGGCGTGGCCGGGGTGACGTCGGTGCGGGTCGCGCTGGACGTGATGAGCGACGAGCAGCGCCGCGAGCTGGCCTCCTCGCTGCGCGGCGGCCAGGCCGAGCGGGAGATCCCCTTCGCCCAGCCCGGATCGCTGACCCGGGTCTACGCGGTCGCCTCCGGCAAGGGCGGGGTCGGCAAGTCCTCGGTGACGGTCAACCTCGCCGCCGCGATGGCCGCCGACGGGTTGAAGGTCGGCGTGGTCGACGCGGACATCTACGGGCACAGCGTGCCGCGGATGCTCGGCGCGGAGGGCCGGCCCACCCAGGTCGAGAACATGATCATGCCGCCGTCGGCGAACGGCGTGAAGGTCATCTCGATCGGCATGTTCACCCCGGGCAACGCGCCGGTGGTGTGGCGCGGGCCGATGCTGCACCGCGCGCTCCAGCAGTTCCTCGCGGACGTCTACTGGGGCGACCTCGACGTCCTGCTGCTCGACCTGCCGCCCGGCACCGGCGACATCGCGATCTCCGTCGCGCAGCTTGTGCCGAACGCGGAGATCCTCGTGGTGACCACCCCGCAGCAGGCGGCGGCGGAGGTCGCCGAGCGGGCCGGGTCGATCGCCGTGCAGACCCACCAGAAGATCGTCGGCGTCGTGGAGAACATGGCGGGCATGCCGTGCCCGCACTGCGACGAGATCGTCGAGGTGTTCGGCACGGGTGGCGGTGACCGGGTCGCCGAGGGGCTGTCCCGCACCACCGGGACGACGGTGCCCGTGCTCGGGCGCATCCCGATCGACATCCGGCTGCGCGAGGGCGGCGACGACGGTACGCCGGTGGCCCTCTCGGCGCCCGAGTCCCCCGCGGGTGCAGCACTGCGGGGCATCGCCGCCAAGCTCACCACCCGCTCGCGCGGGCTGGCCGGGATGTCCCTCGGGATCACCCCGCGCAACAAGTTCTGACGTAGCCCTCTTCTGACGTAGCCTTCCCGGCTGCCCCACGCGCCCCTGGATCTGCGGCGGCTCCTTCCGCGAACATGGAAGGAGCCGCTCCTACAAGGGGGCGCGGGAACCGCGCGTGCAACCCTCCACCGGCAGGTGGTCCCTGGACCGGCGGGACGGGGCACCCGGGCGGGTCCGGCTACCCCGCGTACGCGGAAAGGTCCGGGATGGCGGCGAGGGCGAGGCCGTACGCGGACATGTTGCGGCCGTAGGCGCCGAGATGGACCCCGGCTGCGGACCCGGCCATCACCCAGCCGTACTCAGACTCGCGGTAGTGGAAAGCGGTGGGCACACCGTCGACGGGAAGGGACAGGGACGACCATCCGGGGCCGTCCAGCTCGTCGGCGAGTTCCCACGCCGCCGAGGTCTGCTGGTCCAGCCAGTCCTGCCGCAGCGCACGGTCCATCCGGGTGGGCCAGGTCGCCGAGAGCAGCCCTGAGCCGGCCAGCCAGGCCGCGGAGGCGACCGAGGTGGCCTCCATCACCCCGGTGCCGTCGGAGCTGCGCCGTAGCGGCCGGTGGGCGACGGTGACCACGACCGCGAACTTCTGACCCTCCGGGTCGGCGGCCTCGGCCTTGAGCGACGGCTCGTCGCCGTGTCCGGTCGCTCCGTGTTCGACGGTCCCGTCCGCGCTGGTGCCGAGCAGACCGAGCCATCTGGGCCCGGTGAATGCCTGGTCCAGCCCGTACCAGGGGAAGTCGGCCAACAGGTAGCCCTCGACCGCCCCCTGTTGCGTGCCGGTCTTCGTCTCCATATGGGTCGCGCCTCCTCGATGACCGCCCTCCTGGGCGACATGCCATCTTGCCCGACCATGGGCGGGTTAGGGGCGCGAAACGACGTGGGGTGATGCCGAACACACGGACAACGGCCATGCAATCGGGTGAAAACGTGGATTCGGGTTGACGCGACCCGGATCAGGTCGCGTCAGCGTCGAACGGCGGCGGCTCGTCCGGATCCAGCTTCTTCAGCCGGTCGGGGGTGCTGCTGGAGTCCGCGGCGCCGGCTCCGGCGGAACCCGAGGTCGCCGAGGAGGCTGACGCGGCGGCCGAACCGTTGACGCCCGTCCTGACCCCGTTGACCGCGTCGGTGACCTCCGCCATGTCCTTGCGCAGGTCGGTGACGTCGGTGAGGTCCTTGCGCAGGTCGAGGCTCTTGCCCAGGTCCCGCAGCTCGCCGAGGCCGTAGTCGTCGTTCTCGCCGTTGATCAGGTTCTTCCGGATGAAGGTCTTCGGGTTGAGGTCCTCGAACTCGAAGTCCTTGAACTCCGGCCCCAGCTCGCGGCGGATGTCCTCCTTGGCGCTGTCGGAGAACTCCCGCACCTTCCGGATGAAGGCCATGGCGTCCTGGATCAGCTTCGGCAGCTTGTCCGGGCCGAAGACGAGCACGGCAAGGACCACGATCGCGACCAGCTCCAGCGGGCCTATGTCGAAGAACACCTTGCAGCTCCTTGTGACGTCCACAGCCGGCGTGGGCAGGGACCGGCGGAATTTACGGTACCTGCCCGAGCAAGCGATACGGGAGTGGCCGTGGCCAACACTATGCTGCCGCCTGGTGAAGACCTGCGCCGACACCGGTCCCGATCCGACGCCGAACCACCGCTCAGTGCAGCGGGACCGAGCGGTTCTGCACCTGCTGGACCGGCGGTATCAACGGCACGGAGGTGGCGGACGCGACCACGATCCGCCCGCGCCGCTGCTCGTCGCGGTCCTCCGCGCCGAGCACGCCGCGCGGGATGGTGCCGCGGGTGTCGGAGACCTGGCCGGCGCTGAGCGGGCTGACCGCGGGGCCGTCGTCCGGCCGGGCGCCGCTGTCCATCGACGCCTCCATCGGCAGCGCGCTGCCGATGGCGATCGCGGCCATCGAGAAGGCGCCGGCCGCGGCGAAGGCGAAGCGACGGCCACGGGAGGTGCTGTCGTGGACCCGGAAGCCGCGCCCGCGCCCGTCACCGGCGGGCACCAGGTCGGCGGCCGGGCCGAGGAAGGAGAACTCCTCGCGCCGCGCGCCCCCTGACCGGGCCAGACCGGAGCCCGAGCGGCCGGAATCGGATCTGCCGGGGTCGGACAGCACCGAGTCGGGGACCGACGGCCGCGAGCCGAAGAAACCGCCGTCGAACGGGCCGCGACGGTGGCCGGCACCCGCCTCGTCGGCCGACAGGCCCTCGGGCCGTGCCGGGCCACCGGGGCCGTCCTGGCCGTCCATGGCCGGCAGGCCGTGCAACCGCGCCAGCAGGCCGGCGGAGAGGGCCGGCAGCTCCGAGCCGGCGATCACGCGCTTCAGCCGCCGCTGCTCGGCAGCGGCGGCCTTGCACTGCGTACATGTCGCGAGATGGGCCAGCACCCGGTCCCGACTGTCGTCCGTCAGCTCGCCGTCGACGAAGGCGGCAAGCCGGTCACCGAGGTGCTGCTCGGCGGGTGCAGGACGTTGGGGACGGTGCTGCTCGCCTGAACCGCTGCTGCTCACGCTCTCCCGCCCTCCAGGGGTTTGGGTGCGGCGGCAGCGAACGCGGGCGCCGGGCGCGCTCCGGGCGCCCGGTGCTCCAGAGCCTTGCGCAGGTGCGAGCGGCCACGGTGGATGCGGCTTCGCACGGTGCCGAGTTTCACCCCGAGGGTCGCGGCGATCTCCTCGTACGACAGCCCCTCGATGTCGCAGAGCACCACGGCGGCACGGAACTCCGGTGCGAGGGTGTCCAGCGCCTGCTGGACGTCCGCGTCGAAGTGGGTGTCGCTGAAGTGCTGCGCGGGGGACGGCTCGCGGCTGGGCAGCCGCTCCGCCGCGTCGTCGCCGAGGGCGTCGAAACGGATGCGCTGCCGGCGCCGCACCATGTCCAGGAAGAGGTTCGTGGTGATGCGGTGCAGCCAGCCCTCGAAAGTGCCGGGCGTGTAGGTGGACAGGGAGCGGAAGACCCGCACGAAGACCTCCTGGGTGAGGTCTTCCGCGTCGTGCTGGTTCCCGGTCAGGCGGTAGGCCAGCCGGTACACCCGGGCACTGTGCGTGCTGACGATCTCCTCCCAGGAAGGAGGCGTCCACGTCTGGCCGTCTCCGTCGGTGGCGAACGTCGCGGTCGCGGTCGCGGAGTCGGTCGTGCGTGAACTGTCATCAGCGGTGTTGGTCACGGATTTCGGCTGTCCGGCGGACCTACGGAAGCGGTCAAGCATTCCTCGGTCACCGGCCGCAGCCGCACCTCCCCTGTCGGCTCTGGTGGTCTCCAGTAGAGCCCCTACCATATCCACCTCGCCCGTTAGCTCCGGATAAGTGCGCTGTTGCCAAAGCGGAGAGGGGGCTGCCGCTCCATCCCCGCGGGGTGCTGTTGCCACCCGTGTTCTCCAACGCCCGGTCCCATCAGCAGGTTCCCGGCGGCAACGGATACAGTCGCCCGGGCGGCGCAATTGCAAGGAGAACACCGGACAAGGGGAGCGGCCATTACCGGCAACCGGCAGGCGAGCTGGGCGTTCGCGGACGCGTTCGTCGCCGAGGACGACGCCCTGATACGCGCGCGCGCCCGCTCGCACACGGCAGGGCTGCGCGCGGTCTCCCCCGGCACCGGCGCGGCCCTGCGACTGCTCGCCGGGGCCTGCGACGCGAAGTCCGTGGTCGAGATCGGCACCGGCACCGGGGTCTCCGGCATCCACCTGCTGCGCGGCATGCGGCCGGACGGGGTGCTGACCACCGTGGACTCCGAGCCCGACCGCCAGCAGCTCGCCCGCGAGGCGTACCGGGAGGCCGGCGTCGCCGCCAACCGGGCCCGCTTCATCTGCGGCCGCGCCCTCGATGTCCTGCCCCGCCTCACCGACGGCGGATACGACCTGGTCTTCTGCGACGCCGACCGGCTGGAGTGCCTGGACTACCTCGACGAGTCGCTGCGGCTGCTGCGCCCCGGCGGCGTGCTCTGCTTCGAGGGCACCTTCGCCCAGGGCCGCGCGCTGGACGCGGCCCACCAGGACGCCGAGTCACTGCACTTGCGCGAGCTGATGCGTGCGGTACGCGACAGTCCGCGGCTGGCCCCGGTACTGCTGCCCACCGACGACGGCCTGCTCTGCGCCGTCCGCCGCGCCTGACCGCTCAGCCCTCGGCGCGTCAAGCGCCCGACTGTTCGCCGCCGCAACCCGCGGGCCGAAGGACGCGCCGGTCCGGGGCCCCGGGAGGCGGGCGGACGACATACGAGGCGACATAAGAAGGGCATGAGCACGGCCACGTACGTGGGACGTACGTGGCCGCGACGATTTCGGACCGCTGGTCTCAGACGATGGCCTTCTTCAGCGCATCGCCCAGGGCGTCCGCCTCGTCCGGGGTCAGCTCTACAACAAGCCGCCCGCCGCCCTCCAGCGGAACGCGCATGATGATGCTCCGCCCCTCCTTGGTCACCTCGAGCGGGCCGTCACCCGTCCGCGGCTTCATGGCCGCCATGCTCGTTCCCCTTCCTGAAACCAGCTCGGACTCGAACACATTGGTTCTCGGCCATTATCCCGCATCAGTCGACCTGATGACCAATAGCCGTAGCACTCCGTTGTACATTCCGATCCCCCAAACCCGGCCATTTCGCCGGGTTGGGCGGCTTTCGGGCCCGGCGCGGTTTGATGTACGTCACATGTCGGACCGTCATCGGGTCCGGCATCCTGGCCAGGACACTTGCCGCGACGAAGGGGTTCTGGCATGGGCGAGAGCGTGCTGTACGAGGTCGAGGACGGCTTGGCGACGGTCACTTTGAACCGTCCCGAGGCGATGAACGCGCTCGACACGAATACGAAGAACGCGTTGCGCGAGGCGTTGCGGGCGGCGGGCTCCGACGAGGCGGTGCGCGCCGTGCTGCTCACCGCGCGGGGCCGGGCGTTCTGTGTCGGCCAGGACCTCAAGGAGCACGTCGGCATCCTGGCGGCGGGCGGCGGCATGACCACGGTCGCCGAGCACTACAACCC
>NZ_JACEGK010000299.1:0-9730 GCF_056859195.1 Streptomyces sp. NH27 | reverse complement strand
GCAGGGCTGGCAGGTGGCCGGGGTGGACGTCTCCCGGTTGGCGCTGGCGCGTGCGGCCGTCCACGCCGAGCGGGCGGGCGTCGCCGACCGGGTCGAGTGGCGCCGCCACGACCTGGCCACGGACTTTCCGGCCGGCAGCTTCGACCTGGTGTCCGCGCACTTCCTGCACTCGCCGGTCGAGATGCCGCGCGAGGCCATCCTCCGGTCGGCGGCGGCCGCGGTGGCCCCCGGCGGGGTGCTGCTGGTCGTCGGTCACGCGGGCTGGCCCGAGGGCGAGGAACGCCCGGACATCGACGCGCACTTCCCGACCCCGGAGGAGGTCCACGCGAGCCTGGAGCTGCCGCCCGGCGGGTGGGAGCTGCTGGTCGCGACCCAGTACGAGCGGGAGTTCACCGACCCCGAGGGCCGTACCCGGCTCCGCCGCGACAACACGCTGAAGCTCCGCCGCGCGGACACGCTCCCGCCCGCCTGACCGCCTACCGCCCGGCCGTCCCGCGATGACCGCCCGCGGCGACCCGTCGGCACCCGTCGGCACCCGTCGGCACCCGTCCGCCGTGCGGGCGGTGGCGGCGACGGCCCTGGCGCCGGGTGCGGGCCTACCGTGTGGACATGACGACTCCCGGCGCAGCAGAGCGCCCCGCCCGGCCCTGGTACGCCCTGGCCGCCGTGGTGTTCGCGGTGGGCATGGCCGGGACCACCCTGCCGACGCCGCTGTACGGGCTCTACCGTCAGCAACTCGGCTTCTCCGAGTTCATGGTGACCGTGGTCTTCGCCGTCTACGCCTGCGGGGTGATCGCCGCGCTGCTGATCGCCGGCGACTTCTCCGACCTGCTGGGCCGCCGCCCCATCCTGCTGACCGGCCTCGGCTTCTCCGCGCTGAGCGCGGTGTGCTTCGTGTCCGAGGGCGGGCTGCCGCTGCTGTTCGTCGGACGGCTGCTGTCGGGTTTCTCGGCGGGGTTGCTCAGCGGCGCCGCGACGGCCGCGGTCACGGAGCTGGCCGCGCCCGCTCAGCGCGGGCGGGCCGCGCTCGCCGCGACGGCCGCCAACATGGGCGGGCTGGGCTGCGGTCCGATGCTCGCCGGGGTGCTGGCGCAGTACGCGCCCTACCCGCTGCGGCTGCCCTACCTGGTCCACCTGGGCCTGCTCGCCGTCTGCTGCGCGATCACCTGGGCGCTGCCGGAGACGGTGCGCCGCCGCGACCCGCGGCCGCCGCTGCGCCCGCAGGGCATGGCGGTGCCCGCCCAGGTGCGGGGCGTGTTCGTGCCCGCCGCGCTCGCCGCCTTCGCCGGGTTCTCGGTGCTGGGCCTGTTCACCGCGGTGGCCCCGTCGTTCGTCGCCGAGTACCTGGACGTGGACAACCTCGCGGTCTCCGGGGCGGTCGTCCTGTCGGTCTTCCTCGCTTCGACGGTCGGGCAGTCGCTGATGAGCCGGGTCGGCGCCGCGCGCGCCCTGCCGCTCGGCTGCCTGGTGCTGATGGTGGGACTGGTCCTCATCGGCTGCTCGTTGCTGGTGGAGTCCCTGGCGGTGCTGATCGCGGGCGCCGTGGTCAGCGGCATCGGCCAGGGCCTGGCGTTCCGCGGCGCCATGGCCACGGTGAGCCGGGTCGCGCCCGCGGAGCAGCGCGGCGCGACGATCTCTGCGCTGTTCGTGGCCGCCTACGTCGGCATCGCGCTGCCGGTGGTCGGCATCGGCGCGGTGGCCGTGGCGGTGGGGCTGCGCAGCGCGGGCCTGATCTTCGTGGCGTGCGTGATCGTGATGTCGGGCACCGTGGCGGCGTACCTGCTGCGCCGGCCGCTGCCGTCGCGGTGACGGCGCGACCGGTGGGCCGGACGGCGGCGGTCGCGCGGACGGGCCCGGCCCCGCGAGGGGGACCGGGCCCGTCAACTGCTGCCCCGGCTGTCAGTTGGAGTGCTTCGGGCCGAAGAACTCGATCTCGGCGATGGCCACTTGCTTCTTCTTGTCGATTCCGTAGGAGGAGCGCACGGTGAATTGGACCGAGGTCACCTTCGTGGCGCGGAAGGAGACGGTCTGGCCGCCGCTGCCCTGGTCGAGGGTGAGGTGACGGACGATGGTGCGGCCGTCGGCGGTGGTGACGGTGACGTCGAGCTGGTGCGGCTCCGCGGACTTCGCCAGGTCGGCCGGCTGGGTCGACTCACCGGGGGTGATGACGAGGTTCAGCAGGTGCACCGGCTGCTCGAACCGCGCCTCCAGCCACTCCCCGGCCCCGGACTCCGAGACGCCCGGCCCCCACCACGTGTTGTTGTACTCGTCGAACGCCAGCTTCGGCCCGTGGCCCGGGAAGGAGTGCGACGCCGACACCGAGTCGGGTACGACCGCGGCCCGCTTGGCGAAGTGGTCCTGCGTCGCCCGCACCCCGTCGCCGATGTGCATCCCGGCCACCACCACCAGCACGGCGGCGGCCGCGCCGACCAGCCAGGTCAGCACCCGGCCCAGGTTGCGGCCCAGCCGCGGCCGGTCCCCGGCCCACGGGGTCTCCCGCCGGCGGAAGAGGTCCATCAGCCGCCGCCACCACGGGCGCCGCGCCAACTCCTCCTGTGGCCGCCCCGCCATGGGCATCGCGCAGCGCCGGCAGAAGTGCCGGTCCGTACGGTTGCCGGTCTGGCACCACGGGCAGCCCGCCGGGCCGTCGTCGTCGTCGGGCAGCGCGCCCGGCGTCCGTACCAGCGGCCGGGACACGGCCGGGCGGCCGGGCATGACCGCCCCCACCGACGGTGCGGTCGGCGGCCGTTGCTGGGGGTCGGCGACCGGGATGAGCAGGGCGCGGGCCCGTTCCTCGGCGGACGAGGGCTGCGGCGGGTTCTCCGGCTGCGGCGGCTGCTCCGGCTGAGGCGGGTTCTGCGGTTGCGGATACGGCGGCTGCGGGCTCTGCGGCTGCGGATAGTGCGGGTCGGCGGCGGGCGGCTGCTCCAGGGTGTCTTCCATGGGGTCCGTACGGCTTCCCGCACCTGCTGCCGCACCGGCGTCCGGGGCCGATCCGTAGGCCGCGGCCTGCCGTTCGGCGTCCGGGGCCGGCCCCTGCCGCGGCACTTCGGCCCACGGCTCCTGGCCGGCGCCCGTCCCGCCGAAGGGAACCGCGGACTTGGCGCCCGGGTCCCCGATCACGTCCTGTCCGGCGCCGGGGCCGGAGCCGCGGCTGGCGGTCCCCTCGCCCGGGCGCGGCGGCATCGGCCCCGCGCCACCGGCCCCCGTACGGCCCGCGCCCGCGCCGGAACCCGGCGGGGTGTACGGTGCGCCGCCGCCGAAGGAGGACGGCGAAGAGCCGCCGGCACCCGCGGCGTTCGCGCCCTCGCTCGCCAGGGGCGGCGTCGGCCCGGTGCCCGCGGTCGCCGCGGCAGGACGCGGATCGTCGCCGGCCGCGGCGCTCGGCGGGGTGTCGGCCGGGCGCCGCGCGGAGTTCGGCGGGGCGGCGGGCGGGTCCGCCCAGCCGAGTACCGCCCCGCACCCGTCGCAGAACGACTGGTCGGGACCCGACCGCGTGCCGCACTCCGCGCAGGTCCGCGCCGATGGCCGGGGCGGCTCGGCGTCATAGCTCTGTCCGGTCACCTTCGGGAGGTCCTTTCAACCGCGGTCTCCTGGACCGTGTAGGGCATGTGAGCGGGGCGGGCGGCTGCGACGAGGCGGTCCAGCCGTACCTGGTCGGACGGGTCGGGGTCGGGCAGCCGTATCGCGATGTGCAGGTGCGGGCGGTTTTCGCCGGGCACCGGGCCGAGGGGCCTTGCGTCCCAGGCCGCGGCGCCGCTCTCGCTGATCTCGGGCTCCACACCGAAGGCGAGCCGGACCACCTCGGCCAGGCCGCGCCGGGTGCCGCGGATGCGGTGCAGGCGCGCGGCGGCGGCGACGGCCCGGCGCAGCGCGGCGATGTCCTCGACGCCGTCGGTCTCCGCGCCCACCCAGTCGCCGAGCCAGCGGGTGAAGTCCGCGGGGGCCAGCGACGGTGCGAAGTAGGAGTCCAGGCAGTCCAGCACGTTGTGGATCGGGGCGAGCACCTCGTCGAGCCCGGCGACGAAGCGCTGCGCGAGGTCGTCCTCGGCGAAGACGGCGGGCAGCATCGCGCCGAGCGGCGCGGACGAGCCGAGCCCGTCGATCGACCCGCGCCCGCCGGGCGCCGCCTGCCCCACGTCCGTCGCCGCGGTCACTCCTGGCCCCCGATCACGCGCACCCGGTGGTCGAAGGAGAAGACCAGGGACGGCGGTTCGAGGTCGATCCGCTCGGTCGGGTCGCCGCGCTTGCCGGTGAGCGGGTCGGCCGGGTGGAGCAGCACCTGGTCGACGAGTTCCACGCCCGGCACCCGCTGGAGCACCGCGAAGACCTCGCCGGCCTGCACCGGCCGGCCGAAGGCCCAACCGGTGCCCCGGGCACCGCCGGTGAGCGGGTCCAGGTGGCGGTAGAGGGCGTCGTGCGCGCGCTGCCTGACCATCTCGGTGTCGGTGCCGCGGAAGGCGTGCAGCGTGGCCACGACGGTCACACCCTGGTAGTAGGGCGGGCCGACCGCGAGCCGGGTGCCGATCAGCCGCCGGTCGTCGAGGTAGTCGGTGATCCGCTCCAGCAGGGCGTCGTCCGGGACCAGTTGCTCGAACCGCAGCCGGCCGCCGGGGTCGTTGACCGCCTGCGGGACGACCAGCACCCGCACCGCGTGGGCGCCGTGCTCGTCCGGGTCGGCGGCCAGGCAGGTGATGCGGGCGGTCTCCGGGGCGGCGCGGCGGGCCAGTTCCTCGTAGTCCCGCAGGGTCACCGCGCGGTCCTGGGCGCGCAGCGTGATCGGGGCGCGGGCCTTGGCCTCCTCGACGCTCTCGCCGTCCACCCCGCCCTTGGCGGCCTCGCGGTTGACCACCTCGGCGACGTACGGGACGGAGTTGCGCAGCACCTGGATGGTGCCGCGCGCGACGTTCCCGGCCCGGCCGCCGCCGGTACGGTAGCGGCGGACCCGGATCGCGGCACCCATCGGCGGCACCGCGCCGTACTGCCGCAAGGTGCCGTCGGGTTCGCGGACGGCGGGGCCGAACGCGATCTCGCCGGTGGCCGCGTCGAGCGTGACGTGCCGGTCGGACGGGCCGGAGGCGGCGAAGTGCCCGACGACGTCCCAGTCGGTCCAGCCGTTGTCCCCGGCGACCTGGAGCAGCAGCGCGGGCACGTCGCCGACCACGGGGAAGTGGGCCAGCCGCAGCCGCTGGCCGGGCAGCCCGGTGGACTCGCCCAGCACCTCGTCGCGGACGGTCTCGGCGTGCACGACGCCGGTGGTGCCGCCGATGGTGAACGCCTCGACCGACCGGACGGTGGGCGAGGTGGGGTAGACGGGCTGGCGGGCCAGCGGCTCGGTGACCCGGCAGCGCAGCCAGCCCGCCTCGCGCCGCCCGGTCCTGGACAGCGTGTGGCCGCCGGGGATGTGCAGTATGACCTCGCCGGGGCGGTTGAGGCCGCCGGTGCCGTCCCGGTCGACCTCGCAAGGAGTCCAGCCGTCCGCGGTCCACGCCTCCCAGACCAGCGGCGGCTGCCGCGGGTCCACGCCGACGCCGTCCACCCGGCTGTCCAGGGTCAGCGCGACCGCGCAGTGCGGGACGGCGGCGCTCAGCCCCAGCAGCATGCAGTCGCCGGGGCGCGGCGACTCGCTGAAGCACATCAGGTCGCCGCCCTCGGCCAGGTCCGAGGTGCGGTCCACCGCGGCCTTCTCGCCGTGCTGCACCACGAGGTACTCCAACTCGCACGGCACCACGGTGAGTTCGGCCTCGGTGGCGAAGACCACCGCTTCCTCGTGCTCGGTGCGGGAGGTGGCGACCTCGGTGCCGGTGGGCAGCCGGACCGGCTCGCCCACCGGCGCGGACAGCCAGAACGTCACGTCGGTGCGCGCGGCCGTCGGCGGGAAGAGGGTGATCCCGATCAGGTCGAGGAAGGCGAGGTGGTTCTTCTCCGGCACCCGGTTGAGCCGGTAGACCACCTGGTCGGCCATGTGGGCGACCGTCTCGACCAGGGTGATGCCGGGGTCGGAGACGTTGTGGTCGGTCCACTCGGGGGCGCGCTGCTGGATGTAGCGCTTGGCGTCGTCCACGAACTGCTGGAAGCGGCGGTCGTCGAGGTTGGGCGAGGGCAGGGCCATCAGCGGTCGCTTTCGGTGGCCGGCCGGGAGCCCGCGGACGACCCGTCGGGGAAGTCCTGGGAACCGGGGAAGCCGGGGGAACTGGAGGAGCCGGGCAGGTCGGGGGAGTCGTGCGAGGGGATCGTGTAGAACGGGAAGACCAGGCTGCGCGGGTTGTTGGTGCCCCGCACCGAGTAGCGGACGTCGATGTAGAGCACGCCCTGGCCGTCGCCCGCGGTGACCTCGACGTCCTCCACCTCGATCCGCGGCTCCCAGCGGTCCAGGCTGGCGTACACCTCGTGCTGGATCCGGCCGGCGGTCGCTTCGTTGATGGGCGCGAAGACCATGTCGTGGATGGCGCAGCCGAATTCGGGCCGCATCGGCCGCTCGCCCGGCGCGGTGGCGAGCACCAGCCGCATCGCCTCCTCGACCTCCTTCTGCCCGCTGACCATGGCGATGCCGCCGCCCGGGCCGATCCGCAGCGGGAACGCCCAGCCGGTACCGACGAATTGCTCTGCCATCACACCACCGGGATCCCGTTGGCGGTGACCACACCCAGCAGCATGACGCTGGTGCCGTCGACCGTGACGTCCAGTGGCGAGCTGAGCATCAGCGCGCCCTCGCCGGACACCGTCGTGACGCCCACCGCGTTCAGCTCCAGCGCGGCCAGCGCGTTGATGGCGACCGCGCCGAGCGAGCGGGCGCTGATGGTGGCCGCCTCGATGTTGAGCACGCCGCCGCTCTTGAGCGACAGGCTCCCGCCCGCCTTCAGCGACAGGTTCCCGCCCGCCTCGACCGACACCGACCGGGTGCCCTTGATGCTCACCGAGCCCTTGCTGTCCACGGTGATCTCGGTGCGGGTGCGGTCCAGGTCGACCACCAGCCGGTTGTCGCCCGAACTCAGCCGCACCCCGCGCCTGCCGCCGGTCCGCTGGTCGAGCAGGTCCAGCCGGTTGCCGCTGCGGTCGGCCAGGGTGTGCCGTACGGCCTTGCCGCTGGTGCCGTCGTACGGCGGGACGTCCACGGTGCCGGGCTTGTCCTTGCCGTTGTAGAGCCCGCCGATCACGAACGGGTGGTCCAGCGCGCCGCGGTCGAAGCTCACCAGCACCTCGTCGCCGACGTCCGGGCCGATCAGCCCGCCGCCGCCGGTCCCGCCGAACTGCACGGTCCGGGTCCAGTCGCTGACGTAGGTGTCGTCCAACCAGGGGAACCGCAGCTTGACCCGGCCCTGCTTGAGCGGGTCCTTGATGTCGGTGACCAGGGCGTTGGCGACCCCCGGCAGCCGGGCGGCGCCGGTCGCGCCGCCGCCGGACCCGCCGGAGGCGAGCCCGTACAGCGACCGCCACTGCCGGCCGCTGACGGTCAGCCAGGTCTCGTAGTGCCGGCCCTCGCCGAAGGTGTGGCGGGCGGCGGTCACCGTGTACTTGCCCTCGAAGGGCGTGCCGACGTCGGAGAGGGCGACCGGGACGCCGGGCCGCAGCTTCGGGTTCCCGTGCACGGTCACCTCCAACTCGGCGAACGAGCCGGTGACATCGGCGGCCAGCGAGTCGGCGGCGTTGTTCACCTCGCCCTGCTTGTCGTACGGGATGTCCGTCTCGACGAGCGTCGCGGGCCCGAACGCGGTGACCGCCGCGGCCGGGCTGGTGCCGATCCTGATGCCGGGGTTGTCCGCGGCCGTGGACCGCCCGACCAGGTCGCGCTTGGTCGTCACGTCCCAGCCGCGCGCCTCGACCCGGGCCACCTGGTCGGCGGAGGTCACCGCCGCCCGGCAGCGCAGGATGTCGATGCCCGCCTCCAGGACGTACGGGCTCTTGTCGCTCGGCGTGCTCACCGGGGGAGCGCCGGACGCCGGGTCGGGCTTCTCGAACTGGAAGGTGCCCTTGGGGCTCAGGGACATCACCATCTCGTTCTCGTCCGCGAGCCGGTTGAGGAAGTCCCAGTCGGTGACGTTGGCCTGGGTGATGAACTCGTAGAGCGTCCTGGTGGAATCGACCTTGCCGATCGGGACCTTGTCCTGGCCGGCGAGCTTGCGGGCTATGTCGGAGGCGGTCATGTTGCGGTAGGCGACCACCCGGCGCTGGCGCAGCATCCGGTGCCCGAGGTCGTAGCCGCGGATCACGCTGAACGTGCCGGTGCCGTCGTAGTCCGTCTCCAGGCCGGTGATCTCGCCGGTGAGCAGCGGGGACTGCGCGCCCTGGCCGTCGGAGACCGGGGCCAGCACCACGTCCGCGCCGATCTTCGCGCCGGCCTCGCCGAGCAGCTTCCGCTTCGGGTCGCGGAAGGTGAGCTGGAACGCGCCGGGCACCCCCACGCCGAAGTCCACCCAGCCGCCCACCAGCAGCGTGGCGTGGTACGGCAGCAGCGGCCGGCCGGCGATGGTGACGTGCAGGACGTTGGAATAGCCGATCTTGGTCATCGCAGGCCGACCTCCTCGGCCGCCGGCAGGATGAGTTCGGTGCCCGGCACCAGTTGGGTCGGGTCGTCGATGTCGTTGCTCTCGGCGATCGCCCGCCAGACGGTGGCGTCGCCGTACTCCCGCCAGGCCAGGAACTGGAGCGAGTCGCCGGCCACGACCCGGTGCACCCGGCGGGCGGTGAGCGCGCCGGACGTCGGGTTCTGGCCGAGGGTGTTGCTCGGGATCTCGTTCAACTGGAGCCGGCAGGTGGCCCGGATCGGCACGCCGGTGGTGCCGAAGAGGCTGTACGACGCCTCCACCGAGCTGACGTACGCGGTGAACCGGGCGGTGGAGAACGACCCCCACTGGAAGACCACCCACGGCGTCGAGGGCTGCTTCGCCTCGATGCTCGCGGAGGTCACCTCGCAGCAGGAGAAGAGCGCCTCGACGTTCTTGCGCACGTCGTTGCTGTTCGGGTCGTCGGAACGGTCCAGGAGGACCTCGACCGACAGCTCCCGCGGCTCGGGCCCCATGAACTCCGGTACCGCGCCGTCCCGTACGGCGGCGGTGGGCGTGGTCTTCCACTGCGCGCGGCGGCTGAGCGAGAGCTCCGAGGGGTTGAAGTCGAAGTCGAAGGTCTTGATCAGCGCGCCGGGTGTGGTGCTGTAGCCGATCGGCGCCTGGTGGATGGCGAGCGAGGCCCGGACCAGGCTCTTGCCCGCGCCGCCGCTGCTGCCGGCCATCTACGCCGCCCCCGCGTCCGTGAAGCCGTGGTGCGCGATCTCCAGCACCTCGGTGGCCACCGACGGGCTCGCCGGATCGAGTGACGGGCCGCGCCAGCTCACCGGCAGCACGTCGATCAGCCCCCAGCGGGCGACGACCGAGCCGTCCGCGCGCAGCGCGGCGATCTGCGCGGTGGGCCGGGTCACCCCGGTGGTGATGGACGTGATCCAGGCCGCCACCTTCGAGGTGTCGGGGGTGAGCGGCCGGGTGAGCGTGATGTTCGAGAACGTCACGCGGGAGGGCAGGTTCCACACGAAGCCGTTGTTGCCGCCCTCCTGGTGCTGGTGGATCTCGACGGAGGAGCTGAGCCCGTCGCAGCCGTTGAACACGCCCAGGTTCTCGCCGTCGATGGTCAGGTTGAAGAAGATGGTGGAGCCGGGGTCAAGGTCGCTGGCCATCGATCACTGCCTTTCTGCGGGCGAGTCGGGTGGGCCCGGGTTCCGGGCGTGGGTGGGGCGGTG
>NZ_JACEGK010000298.1:0-9738 GCF_056859195.1 Streptomyces sp. NH27 | reverse complement strand
GTGCACACCCACCGCCTCGTCGCCATCGTGCGCGGCGACGACCCGCGCGCCGCGCTGCGCTCCGTCCTGGCCCTCGTGGAGGAGGGCGTCCGCCTGGTCGAGGTCTCGCTCCGCGGGGCGGGCGCCCTGGACGTGATCGCGGCCGCCCGCCCCGCGCTCGGCCCGGCCGCGCCGCGGGGCGCGGGCCCCGTACTCTCCGCCGCCGACGCCCGCGCCGCGCACCTGGCCGGCGCGGACTTCGCGGTCACCCCCGGGCTGGGCGAGGGCGCCGTGACCGCGCGCGACCTGGGCCTGCCGGTGCTGGCCGGGGTGATGACGCCGACCGACATCATCGCCGCCCAGGCGATGGGCGCCGAGGCGTTCAAGATCTTCCCCGCCGCCCAGGCCGGCGGCCCCGGCTATCTCCGCGCGCTGCGCGGCCCCTTCCCCACGGCCCCGTTCGTGCCCGTCGGGGGAGTGGACGAAGAAGCGGCCCGCGCCTACCTGGCGGCCGGCGCCACCGCCGTCGGCATCGGCACCCCGCTGCTCGGCGACGCGCCCTCCGGCGGCTCCATCGCCGACCTGCGCGCCCGCGCCCGCGCCTTCCGCGCGGCGGTCGCGGCGGTCGCGGCATGAGCGGCGCCGGCACACCCCTGGCGGCCGGCACCGGACCGTACGGCGGCGGGCCGGTCGTGTGCGTCGGGGAGACGATGGCCGCGTTCGTGCCGGCGCCGGGCGAAGGGCTCGCCGGGGCGGAGACCGTACGGGTGGCGGTCGCCGGGGCGGAGTCCAACACGGCGATGTACCTGGCCGAGCACGGCGTGCCGGCGCGGTGGGTGTCCGCGGTGGGCGCGGACCCGCTCGGCGTCCGGGTCCGCGCGCAGGTGGCGGCGTGCGGGGTCGACGTGGGCGGGGTCCGTACCGATCCGGCGCGGCCGACCGGGCTGATGGTCAAGGACCCGGGCCCGGACGGCACCCGCGTGCACTACTACCGGCGCGGCTCGGCGGCCTCGGCCCTCGGCCCCGGCCTGCTCGCGGACCCGGCGGTACGGGGCGCGGCGCTGCTGCACCTGACCGGGATCACGCCTGCCCTGTCGGCGTCCTGCCGCGAGCTGGTCCGGTGCGCGCTGGACGGCCCGCACCCGGTGAGCTTCGACGTCAACTTCCGGCCCGCGCTGTGGAGCCCGGGTGAGGCGCCGGACGTGCTGCGCGACCTGGCCGACCGTGCCGACCTGGTGCTGGTCGGGCTCGACGAGGCGCAGGCGCTGTGGGGCCCGCGGATCACCGCGCCCGCCGACATCCGCGCGCTGCTGCCCGGCCCGCGGCTGCTGGTCGTCAAGGACGGTGGCCGCGCGGCGACCGCCTTCGACGGCGCGGTCGCGTGCACCGTGCCCGCCCCGGCGGTGGACGTGGTGGAACCGGTCGGCGCGGGCGACGCCTTCGCGGCCGGGTTCCTCACCGGCCTGCACCGCGGCGAGCCCCTCAGCCGGGCCCTGCGCCTGGGCCACCTCACGGCCGGCGCCGCGCTCGCGGTGACCGCCGACCACGGCCCGCTGCCGCCCCCGGAGCGGATCGCGGAACTGCTGGCCGCGACCGACGACGAGTGGCGCCGCCTCACTCCCGGCGCACCGTCCGCCGTGCCGCCCGGTACGCCGGCCCCCGCGTGAGGCCGTCCGCGGGACGGAGGAGGCGCGGGAGCACAAGGGGGTGCGGGACACAGCAGGTGCCGGGTCGAGTGCCCCGCGGGGGCGGAACCACACCCGTTGCCCGTACGTAGCGCACCTTCACGTCCATGTCTCGCTGAGTACGCCAACTGATGCTCTCCTGGTGACGTGGACCACATCACCTTTCTTGTGGCAATGGTCATCGTCACCGCGCTGGCCTTCGACTTCACCAACGGCTTTCACGACACCGCGAACGCCATGGCAACGTCGATCGCCACGGGTGCGCTGCGTCCGAAGGTCGCGGTCCTGATCAGCGGGGTGCTCAACCTCGTCGGGGCGTTCGTGTCGACCGAGGTGGCGAGGACCATCTCCGGCGGCATCGTGAACGACAAGCTCGTCACCCCGGGCATGATCTTCGCCGGGCTGGTCGGGGCGATCGTGTGGAACCTCGTGACATGGCTGCTGGGCCTGCCGTCCAGCTCCTCGCACGCGTTGTTCGGTGGGCTGATCGGAGCGGTGTGGGTGGGCGCGGGACGGCAAGGGGTGAACTTCGACCAGGTGGTCGAGAAGATCCTGATACCCGCGGTCGCCTCGCCGCTCGTCGCGGGGCTGGCCGCGCTGGCCGCGACGTACTTCGCGTACCGGATCACCCGGCGCGCCCCGGCCGGCACCGTGTCCAAGGGGTTCCGGGTCGGGCAGATCGCGTCCGCCTCGCTGGTGTCGCTGGCACACGGCACCAACGACGCGCAGAAGACCATGGGCGTCATCACGCTCGCCCTGATCTCCTGCGGCGCCCTCGGCGCGGGCTCGGGCCCGCCGGTGTGGGTGATCCTCACCGCGGGGCTGTCCATCGCGGCCGGTACGTACATCGGAGGCTGGCGGATCATCCGCACCATGGGCAAGGGCCTGGTGGACATCGAGTCGCCGCAGGGCTTCGCCGCGGAATCGGCGTCGGCCGCGGTGATCCTGACCTCCGCCAACCTCGGCTTCGCACTGTCCACCACCCAGGTCTGCTCCGGCGGCATCCTCGGCGCGGGCGTCGGCCGCAGACTCGCCGCGGTGCGCTGGGGCATCGCGGGCCAGATGGCGCTGGCCTGGCTGGTGACGCTGCCGGCCGCCGCGGCCGTCGGCGCGGTGGCGGCGAGCGCGGTGGTGCACGGCGGCACCCTCGGCACCGTACTGATCGCGCTGGCGGCCGTCGTCGTGGCCGGCGTCATCGTGCTGCTGTCCCGCCGCAACCCGGTCGACGCGAAGAACGTCAACGACGGCCGGACCACCCCCGTCGAGCCCGCCGCGGGCGCGCGGGTCGGGGTGTGAACGGGCCGGGGCGGTCGCGGTCCGGGCGGGTGCCGCCGGGACTGGAGCGGGGACCGGGACCGGAACGGGGACGGCAGCGGGGATCGTGCCGGCAGCGGGACGTGCGGCGGCAACGGAACAGCAGCGGCAGCGGGGACGCGACGGCGGGAGGACAGCGGCATGGACGTGAAATGGGGTTCGCTGGCGGAGATCGCCGTGGTGAGCCTCGGCGCCACCGTCGGCGTCGTGGTGCTCTTCGCACTCGGCGTGTGGGCGCTCGCCGCCCGCGACGAGCACCGCGCGGCCGGCGGCGAGGGCACCGCGCAGGCGGTCGGCGCGGGCGCCTGCTTCGTGGTCTGCGCGTGCGCGGTCCTCTACGGCCTGTACCTGATCATCCCGCAGTTCCACTAGCGGACCGGCGGACCGGCGGTGCCGGCGGACGCGGCGGCCCGTTCGCTGCTGAGGCCCTGAACGGTGCACCGTACGGAGCGAAGGATCTGATTCATGTCCCGGGCCGCGGCGGGCGGACCTTGTCGGGGCCCGGGTCAGTCGAGGTGGAAGACCTCCTCCGCCGGCGCCCACCACTCGCCCGGGGCCGCGCTGTCCAGTGGCTGCTGGCACGGGTCGGTCAGCGCCCACCACTGGCGGGTGACGGGGTCGGTGGCGATGGTCGCGGTGTCCGCGGCGTAGTCGGTGCCGGTGTATTCCAGGTAGCTGAAAAGCAGGCCGTCGCGCAGGTAGATCGAGTAGTTGGCGATGTGGGCCCGCTTGAGGGCGGCGAGCACGCCCGGCCAGGCGTCGGCGTGCAGGTCGCGGTACTCGGACTCCTTCTCCGGCCGCAGCCTGATCACGGTGGCGAATCGCTGCATGGTGTCATTCCTCCCCTTCGGCCGCCGCGCCCGGCGGTGCGACGGCGGCGCAGATCTGCTTCATTCATCGGGAAGAACTGTATGTATCCTGTCTCCCTCCGGCAATCCTCCTGAGCAGGCCGACTCGACCGGGATGAAGTGGTGTGATTTGTCGGCTTCTCGCCGCGGAGTTGACGGAAGAATAATCCGAGGTCTTCCCTTCCTGTAACGCGGATGTCATAGTGACGGCGCAAATGAACATGGTTAATCGACGAGGAGGTCGTCCGGTGTCTGGCGAACGTGGTGCCTTGCCCCCGACCGGCGACGGTGACGCTGCGGGCAGTCGCTACCGGCCCGGATACGAGCTCGTCGCCGACCAGTTGCTGAGCTACATCGCCGACCAGGGGCTGCGGCCCGGTGACCGGTTGCCCACGGAGCAGGGGCTTGCCGAGATCCTGGGCGCGACCCGCAACGTCACGCGGGAGGCGGTCAAGGTGCTGGCCGCGATCGGGCGGCTGAGCGTGCGGCGCGGCGCCGGCATCTTCGTGGCCGATTCGTCCGGCGGGCCGGTCGACGACCAACTCGCGCACTTCCAGCCGACCAGCATGGAGCACGTCCTGATGCTCCTGGACTACCGCACGCTGATCGAGTCGGAGACCGCCCGGCGGGCCGCGGCCCAGGCCACACCGATCGAGGTCCGGGCGATCCGGGAGGGCGCGGAGAGCTCGCTCGCCGCCGGTCGCGTGGCGGACGCGGACTCCTTCGCCCGTGCGGACGCGGACTTCCACGACGCGATCGGGCTCGCCGCGCACAACGTCTTCCTGCGGGCCGGCGTCGGAAGCGTCCGGCGGTTCGCCGCGCAGACGGATGTGCTGCTCTTCCACGGCGACGTGCCCGGTTCGCTGGAGGTCGCCGGCCACCAGCACATCGCCATCGCCGAGGCCATCACCGCGGGCGAACCCGAGCGCGCCGCCGACCTGATGGCCGAACACATCGCCACCACCCAGCACCAGTTCGAGCGCAAGATCCGCGACCGGCTCTTCGACCTGGCCGGCAACCGCGGTGCCACCGTGGCCAGTTCGCAGCCACCTGCGACGCCGACCGCAGCGAGGGCAGCCAAGTCCGCGAAGAGCGCGAAGGCAGCCACGTCGGCCGGCGCGTCCGGCGGAGCGCCCAAGGGCGGCGAGGTCGCACCCCCCTCACCCCGGTCGTCCGCCTCCTAGCCGCAGCACCCGACACCACCCGCGCACCGCTCCCGCCCCCACACCCTCTCTCGTACCGACCACGCATCGACCCGCACGCCTGACCGCCCGAACTCGCCCACCCGAACTCGCGCGCCCGCTTCCAACTCCGCACGCCTGCTTCCGAATTCGCGAGCATCGAGTCCGACAGCACGTCGCCGCCGGGGTCCACCCGGATCTTGGGGTGTTCGCTGTTGAACTGCGCGACCAGCGTCTCGATGGCCTGCCGGCCGGTGCCGGTCTGCCCGTGCCACAGCTCGACGGTCACGTTGCCGTCCTTGCCGACCCCGTCGCTCGCGCCGCCGCGCGCGTGCCACCCGCCGTGCCGTCAGCAGGTCTGGCGGACGTAGCCCTTGCTGCCGACCGGCGAGACGTCGAGGTCACGGCGGACGACGCTCAACTCGTCGCCCCAGCCGGCGCACGCCTTCCGCAGCCCCTTCGCGGTGTACTCGATGACGATCACGTGGTCGCCGAACGCGGCGGTGTAGTCGGCGCATTCGTCGTACGTGCCGCACTCCTCCGCGACCGCGAAGTCCAGCCCGGTCTTCGCCCGGTCGCCCGCCAGCTCGGAGGTGTTCTTCTGCGCGATGGCCAGGCCGTCGGCGTGCGCGTGCGCGGACAGCAGGGCGATGTACGACTCCGCCTCGGCGGAGGTCAGCAGCTTCCCGGAGCGGCTGTAACTGTCGTAGTTGTCGGGCTCGATCGCCTGGTAGCCCTTGGCCGCGCAGTCGTCGATCCAGCCGTCGACCTTGTCGGCGATCCGCTGCCGCTTGTCCGCGGTGCCGGTGTCGAGCAGCGCCTCGCCCCAGTCCTCGTCGTGGACGACCTTTCCCTTGGCGTCGTGGAGCAGGAGGTCGGAGTCCCAGTCGCCCTCGGCGCCGGGCTGTGCCTGGAACGCGTTGACGTAGCAGATGTTGTACAGCCCGGCAGCGGGCGGGTCGGTGTGGTCGCGGCTGACCACGCTCACCCCGGTGGGCGGCGGATAGGCGCCGCCGATCTGGTAGTCGAAGCCGGCGTGGGCGGGTGGCGGGGACACCGCTACGGACGTCGCGCCGGACTGGTCCATCGCGAGCGACGGGACGAGCGCGGTGGCCAACAGCGCCGGAAGCGCGGTGAGACGGAGAGCGGAACCGCGATCGATGCGCATCATCGAGCTCCTGATGACGGAAGGCCGAGGGCTGTTGCGGGGGTGCTGGGCACTGCGTACTTTCCACTTACGATGATCTTGGATCAGCGGTCGGGCGGCGGGCCGGGACCGTCGAGTGGGAATGAGATGAGGGTTCGTGGTGGGAATTCGGCCGGACACCGACCTGACCAGGTTACTGGCCGAGATGGCCGCGCGGATCGCCGAGAACGCCCCTTCGGATTGGCAGCGCTACCGGGTGAGCGTCAGCGCAGGAGAGGGGCATGCTGGGCAGCGCAACGGCCGCTACGAGCTGTCCAACGGCAAGATCCACACCGACAACACCGGACTGATTGATCACGCTCGCCGAGCTCATGCGTTGGCGAAACCGGCGGGTGACCTCACGATCGAGCTGACGGTTGAATCGTCAGGCCGGTTCGAGGCCGTCTCGAGCGGTGTCATCGTCCGAAGCCGTCTGGGCCCCGACTCGCTGCTGATCGTCTTTGATCGGGACACCCTGCCCGGCGCTCCCGGGGACGGGGTTCGTGGGCCGACGGAGCCGACGTTCGCCGGCGACCCGGATGAGGCCGTTCGACTGTTCCGCGCCTATCTTCGTCGTCGCGCGGAGATCCTGGGTCATGAGGAGGAGTTGTCCGACCCGTTGGATGCCGCGGAGCAGGCGAAGCTGATGGCCGCCCTCGGTACCGGACTGCCACCCGACCTTGCAGCCTTGTACAGCCAGGCCGACGGCGCTGAAGCCGACATGGGCTTCTTCTGCAACCACACTTGGTACAGCCTGACAGACGTGTGTCGCTCCGACGGCAACTGGGAAGTCCGGGGCGAGCGTGCGTGGATCGACGACCCGCTGTGGGAAATACCCTTCTTCGACGCCGGGCCACTCGGGGCCGTGCGGCGCTCGTGGCAGCGAGAGGGGTGGATCCCGTTCACGGAAGATGTCGGCGGCAATGCCCACCTCGTCATAGACATGGATCCGGGCCCGGCCGGCCACCCGGGACAGGTCATCCTGCTGGAGAGTCTGATCGACGCTCCGCTCTACGTCGCCGATTCCGTCACCTCGTTCCTGCGCAGCCACCTGCAAGCACTCGATCGCGGCCAATACACCGTCGACGACGGGAGTCTGTGGATCGATGGGCTGCTTCCCGACGCCTTGCAGTTCGAATCGGACCGGCGGTGGAGCGCCGATGACTTCGGGAATTCGCTGCAGGGAATGCCGCCCGTCGTCCAGTCCATTGGTGTGCAGACCGACGATATCGACCTCGATCCTGTAAGCCGAACGCCGCTCCTGCGGCAGGCCGAGCTGATCGGCCGCACATGTGATCTGTCTCCCCTGCGTGCGGTTCCCCTTGAGGCCATCGAACTCGACCTGGATTCGGTCGACCTGAAACCATTGTCCGGCCACCCCACCCTGCGCGCTGTGCGGCTCGGTTCGCGACAGCCCGTCGACCTCGGCGTCTTGGCTGCGCTCCCGCGGCTCGAAGGGCTGGATCTGTCTTGCGCCGTCGTCGCCGACATCGACCGGGTCGCTGAGCTGGACGGACTGCTGTATCTCTGTCTGAGCTTCGAGCAGTGGCGGGAAATCGAGGAACGCGCGGGAGTTCTTTCGTCTCTTGGCGCGGTCGGGTTGCGTGGCACTCCCGCACCGGCCGAGATCCACGAGTGGGCCGCCCGCTTCCTTCCCGCCGTCGGCGGATATCGGTACGGCCTTCAGCACCACGTCGGCCGATGGGACGGCATGCCGTGATGTTCCCGAAGAAAGGTGACCGTGTCGGACACCCGGGACGTTGAACCGGCGGGTCAACCACCCACCACCGACGGCTGGTTCCAGGACGAACAGGACAAGGCGCGCCGGTTGGCGGGGCGCCCGCTATGCTGCGAGGGATGGGGGAAGGATGATCATATGGACACACAGGATATCTACCGGGACCGCTGGATTCGCTGCACGCCGGATGCCGTACGCATCCGCGGCTATTACTTCCCGTGGGGCACCAAGACCGTGCGCTACGCCGACATCCGCTCCGTGCGGAAAGTGAAGCTCGGACCGCTCAGCGGTCAGGCACGGATCTGGGGCACCGCGAGCTTCACGATATGGGCGAGCCTCGACCCCGGCCGGCTGGGCAAGAGCGAGGGCCTGGTGCTGGACGTCGGCAAGCGGATCCGCCCGTTCATCACCCCCGGCGACACGGCCGCCGTCGAGGCCGCGATCCGCGACCGTATCGCGCCGGAGCCGGGAACGGATGGCAAGGTGAGCGATGCGGCGCCCGAAGACGGGTGACGGTGTGACGGACCTGAGCGGGTGAGGCGATGGACGCGGGTGGCGGCCGGCCGCAGGGCGCGGTGAACGCGCTCACCGACGTGGCGGGAGTGCGGGTCGGGCACGCGCAGCGCATCGGCGACGGGTGGCTCACGGGCACTACCGTCGTGCTGGCGCCGGAGGGCGGCGCCGTCACCGCCGTGGACGTGCGCGGCGGTGGCCCCGGAACCCGCGAGACGGACGCGCTCGACCCGCGCAACCTCGTCCAGAGCGTCGAGGCGATCGTGCTGACCGGCGGCAGCGCCTACGGCCTCGACGCTGCCGCCGGCGTCATGGCATGGCTGGAGGAACAGGGCCGCGGCTTCCGGGTCGGCGGCCCCGGCCAGGTCGTGCCGGTGGTGCCGGCCGCCGCGCTGTTCGACCTCGGCCGCGGCGGGGACTGGGCGGCCCGCCCGGACCGGGCGATGGGCCGGGCCGCGGTGGAGGCGGCCGCCGCGACGCCGGAGGGCGCCCCGGTCGCGCAGGGCTGCGTCGGCGCCGGCACGGGCGCGGTCGCCGGCGGCCTCAAGGGCGGCATCGGCACCGCGAGCACCGTGCTGCCCTCCGGCGCCACCGTGGCCGCGCTCGCCGCGGTGAACTCCTCCGGTTCCGTGGCCGACCCCGACACCGGCGCCCTGTGGGGCGCCCGCCCGGCCTGGGCCGCCGAGTTCGGGCTCGACGGCTCGCCGCTGCCCGCGGCCGTACGCGACCGGGCCCGGCAGCGGTCGGCCGCCGCGGCACAGCACCCGCCGCTCAACACCACGCTCGCCGTCGTCGCCACCGACGCCACGCTGACCCGCGCGCAGGCGCACAAGCTCGCCGGCACCGCCCACGACGGGCTGGCCCGCGCGGTCCGCCCGGTGCACCTGCTCTCCGACGGCGACACGGTCTTCGCGTTGGCCACCGGACGGCGGCCGCTGCTGCCCCCGGACGCCCTCGCCACGGCCGACCCCGCCTTCGGCGTCCACCTGGAGGCAGGCGCCGTCAACGCGATCCTCGCGGCCGGCGCCGACGTCCTCACCCGCGCCGTCCTGCACGCGGTGCTGTCCGCCGAGGGCGTGTCCGGCCCGGGCGGCGACTTCCCCGGCTACCGCGAGCTGTACGAGATCCCCCCGGCGGCCGGCCGCTGACGCCTGGCACCCTTCCGCCGCCCAGCCGCTGACGCCTGGCCGCTGACACCGGGCCGCCGGCACCCGGCCGCCCGATCGGCGCCCATCGGTTCCGCCGACCAGGGGGCAGAGGGTGACGCGGCGACGGCGGCGCCGTTGGTACGGGT
>NZ_JACEGK010000297.1:0-9753 GCF_056859195.1 Streptomyces sp. NH27 | reverse complement strand
GGAGTACCTCGCTCCAGGACAACCTGGCCGCGATCGGGGCCGGCGGCGACCTGTGGACGGTGGTCTACGCCGCGCACGCCGCCGCGCTGCACGCACCCCGGGTGGCGTTCCTGCCGTTCCGGGGCGGCGGCCTCGCCCTCACCTCGGGTCTCGCGGTGCGCCGCCGGGCGCCGTCCCGTGCGGTGTCCCTGCTGCTCGACGCATGCGCGGGGCAGGGCGATCTCGATACGTGATCGCTGTGCTCGCGCAGTGCTTCTTGGTCCGGCGACCGGTCCGCGATGGACTGTTCCCACACCGCACGGCGGCCCGGAAAGCCCGGAACAGCCGCCGCCGACCTGGGAGTTCACCATGCCGATCGTCACCGTGCAGCAGGGCCCGCGCACCGTCGAGCTGAAGAGGGACCTGGTGCAGAAGATCACCGACGCGTTCGTGGACGCGCTGCACGTGCCGGCCGACAGCGTGCAGGTGTGGATTCAGGAGACCCCGGCCGACAGCTGGGCGGTCGGCGGTCGGCTCACCGCCGACAAGAAGTAACGACCTGGTGCACGATAGGCGGCGGCCCGCACACACCACCGCCCCGGCGGTGCGCACGGGGGCGGCGCACCGACGGGGCGGCGGGGTTGTCCAGAGGGCTTGGCGACCGGGTGTCCCGTCCCCACGATGACCCGGTGACCAGCCCCCTGGGGCCCCGGCCGCGTTCCGCTCGGTTCGCGCCGGGGAGCTATGAGGGTGCTGATGGGACGTTGCTGTCCGAAGAAGCGGTTCGATGCTTGCGGGTAAGGGGTGCGTATCTGGATGCGCGCCCCTTACCCGCGCGGCTCCCACCGATGCGGACTACATGTGCACGGCCTGCGGCTCGCCCTCGGGTGCCAGCTGCGGGCGGCCGCTGCGGAACATCAGGGCGGCGAGCACGGTGCCGGCCGCGAAGAACGCGGCGGACCACCAGTACGCGGTCGAGTAGCTGTGCAGCTGGGCGTGCGCGGCCACCAGCTTGCTCGGCGGGTTGCTGGTCGCGTGGTGGGTGATGTAGCTGGTCGCCGCGCTCGCGGCCAGCGTGTTCAGCAGCGCGGTGCCGATCGAACCGCCGACCTGCTGCATGGTGTTGACGGCCGCGGACGCGACACCCGCGTCGTCGGCCCGGACACCCGCGGTGGACACGCTCATCACGGTCGGCATCACCAGGCCGAGGCCCAGGCCGATCACGATCAGAGGCGGCAGCACGTTCGCCGCGTAGGTGCTGTTCAGGTCGAGCGTGGTCAGCCAGGCCATGCCGACAGCGCCCATGCCCATGCCCACCGGCACGATCGGCCGGGGACCGAACTTCGGCAGCAGCGTGTTCGTCACGAGCTGCGCGGAGACCATCAGCGCACCGATCATCGGCAGGAAGGCCAGGCCGGTCTTGACCGGGTTGTAGAGCAGCGACAGTTGCAGGTAGTAGGTCAGGAACAGGAAGACACCGAACATGCCGATGCCGGAGATCCCGAGGATCGCGAACGACGCGCCGCGGTTGCGGTCGAGCAGCACGCGCAGCGGCAGCAGCGGGTGCGCGGCGCGGGTCTGCGAGAAGCCGAAGGCGGCCAGCAGCAGCACGCCCAGCAACAGGAAGCCCCAGGTCAGCGGGGAGCCCCAGTGGTGGCTGTCGGCGTTCGAGAAGCCGTAGACGATGCTGAACAGACCGGTGGTGACCAGGATGGTGCCGGGAACGTCCAGCCGGGGCCGGGCCGCCGGGGCGCCCTTGCGGAGGAACGCCATGCCGCCGATGAAGGCGATGACGGCGAAGATCAGGTTGACGTACAGCGTCCAGCGCCAGCTCAGGTGCTCGGTGAGCACGCCGCCGAGCAGCAGGCCGATGCCGCCGCCCGCGCCGGCGATGGCGCCGTAGATACCGAACGCCTTGGCGCGTTCCTTGGTGTCGGTGAACGTGGTGTTCAGCAGGGACAGCGCGGCCGGTGCGAGCATGGCGCCGAACAGGCCCTGCAGGGCGCGGCCGCTGACGAGCACCGCGAAGTTCGGGGCGGCGCCGGCCAGTGCGGAGGCGACCGCGAAGCCGACCACGCCGGTCAGGAAGACGACCTTGCGGCCGACCAGGTCGGCGAGCCGCCCGCCGAGCAGCAGCAGGCTGCCGAACGCGAGCGAGTAGGCGGTGACGATCCACTGCCGGTTGCCGTCGCTGAACTTGAGTGCGTTCTGCGCGGAGGGGAGTGCGATGTTCACCACGGTGGCGTCGAGCACGACCATGAGCTGGGCGATGGCGATCACCGCGAGCACCCACCAGCGGTGGGAAGCGTGCTCCTCCGGGGCCTGCTTGTTCAGCGCGACCGGGCTGCCCGGGGCCGAATCGCCGACGTTCACGCCGGCTGCGGACTGAGTCGACATATTCGTGACTCCTGGAAGTGGGACGGGCGGCGAACCGCGAGGAAGAACGAAACGGTTTCGTACTCTGTAATACTTCACTGACGGTACGACTCGTCATATCGAAACGCAAACGTTTCGCTGTCCTCGGTGGTGTGCGACTGCTCACAGCTCGGCGGCTCAACCCGGGCCCGGCCCGACGGCGTCTTCCTAGGAGCGCGCTGTGCGCCTTCTACGAGTCCGCGCGGCCGGTCACCGTCGACAGGTCGGCGCGGTGGCGCCACGCCTTCCCGCCCAGGAAGACCAGGTGGACCGCGCCCACGAGTTTCACGGTCGTGAACACCGCGGCCGATGTCGCCATCACCTCGCCGAGGCCCAGGGAGACGGCTGCCGCCAGCAGGTACGCGCCGATCGCGTTCCCCAGGACGCTGCCCAACGCGGTCCGGCGGCCGTGCGCCGGCACCCGGGGGCGCACGGAGCCGTGGTTACGGCAGGAGACCGGCGCGCCTCGCGGCGACCACTGCTTCGAGGCGGGTATGCGCCCCCAACTTCCGCATGGCCGACCGTAGATAGCTCTTCACGGTCTCGGGCCGCAACCGCAGCCGGGCCGCGGCCGCGGCATTGGTCGCCCCGGAGGAGATGGAACTGAGGACGTCGAGCTCGCGCGGCGTGAGCTGGGGTGCGCCGGGCGCCGGCCTGGTCCGTGCGGCCGCGGGTGGCGCACCGGCCGCCGCAAGCCGGGTGCAAGCGCTGAGCAGTTCCTGCCGCAAATGCATGTCGGGCACCTGCCCGGCCAGCGCGCGCAACTCCGCGTGCGCCTCCCGCACCTCCTCCCAGGCGCGCGGATCGGCCGGCCGCGGCGCCTGCGCGAAGGTGAGCAACCGTTGCGCCTCATCCCTTATCACCAGCGCCTGTTCCAGCTCACGGGCCGCGTCGAGCGCCACGTTCAGCGGCCGGTCGCCCAGCGCGAAGGGCTGCCGCAGCGCGCCGTAGAGCACCCCGCGCACCCGGCGCTGCACGACGATCGGCACCGCGAGCACCGAGCGCAGGCCCTCGCCGGCCACCGCCGCGTCGTACTCGTGGCTGATCACCCGGGAGTCACGGTATTCGGTGACCGCGTAGGGGCGGCCCATCGCGAGGGTCTTGCCGCCCAGACCGTTGCCGGTGGTGATCGAGAGACCGCGCAGTGACTCGGTGGCCGTGCCCGCCAGTTCGCTGATCCGGAACTGCCGCGCCCCGTAGCCGACCGGCAGCCCGCCGCCGCCCGGCACCAGCCCGCCGAACGACACCGCCAACAGCCCCGACCTGCGCATCCGCAACAGCGCCGCCCGCACCTCGACCGCCTCACCGTGTCCGTTCACCTGCATCACCCCCTCACCCCCTTCCGGGGGTAGTGAGACCCACGTCACTACCGGACGATGCTACTCAGGGGTCCGTCGACGAGGAGGACACATGGCGGCATCGGACGCGACCGGGATCTTCCGGGACGCCCGGGACTTCCTGCTGCGGCACCGCGAGGAGTACCAGGCAGCGTATGCCGGTTTCGCATGGCCGCGGCCCGAGCACTTCAACTGGGCGCTGGACTGGTTCGACGTGGTCGCCGCCGATCCCGTGCGCGCCGACCAGCCCGCGCTGTGGATCGTCGAGGAGGACGGCAGCGAGGCGCGCACCACCTTCCGGGAGATGTCCGCCCGCACCGACCGGGTCGCGAACTGGCTGCGCGGCCTGGGCGTTCGGGCCGGCGACCGGGTGCTGCTCATGCTCGGCAACCAGACCGAGCAGTGGGAGACCGCGCTGGCGCTGATGAAGCTGCGGGCGGTGGCCATCCCGGCCACCCCGCTGCTCGGCCCGGCCGACCTGCGCGACCGGATCGGCCGCGGCGAGGCCCGGCACGCGGTGGTACGGGCCGCCGACACCGGGAAGTTCGCCGATGTGCCCGGCGACTACACCCGGATCGCGGTCGGCGGCGCCGCCGGGCCGTGGCTCGCGTACGAGGACGCGTACACCGCCGACCCGGTCTTCGTGCCCGACGGGCCCACCCGCGGTGACGACCCGCTGATGCTGTACTTCACCTCCGGGACCACCGCCCGGCCCAAGCTGGTCCAGCACACCCATCTGTCGTACCCGGTCGGGCACTTGGCCACCATGTACTGGATCGGGCTGCGTCCCGGCGACGTACACCTGAACATCTCCTCGCCAGGATGGGCCAAGCACGCCTGGTCGAGCCTGTTCGCGCCGTGGAACGCCGAGGCGACGGTCTTCGTGCACAACTACACCCGGTTCGACCCGGCCCGGCTGATGACCGAGATGGACCGGGCCGGGGTGACCAGCTTCTGCGCGCCGCCCACCGTGTGGCGGATGCTGATCCAGGCCGACCTGCGGGCGCTGGCGCACCCGCCGCGCGAGGTGGTCGCGGCCGGCGAGCCGCTCAACCCCGAGGTGATCGAGCACGTCAGACGGCTGTGGGGGGTGCTGATCCGGGACGGCTTCGGGCAGACCGAGACCGCCGTGCAGGTGGCCAACCCGCCCGGGCAACTGGTCAAGGCCGGCTCGATGGGCCGCCCCACCCCCGGCTACACCGTCACCCTGGTCGACCCGCAGACCGGCGAGCCCGGCGACGACGGCGAGATCTGCCTCGACCTGGCCACCCGGCCGGTCGGCCTGATGACCGGATACGCGGGTGACGCGGAGCGCACCGCCGAGGCGATGGCCGGCGGTTACTACCACACCGGCGACATCGGCCACCGCGACGCCGACGGCTACATCACCTACGTCGGCCGCAGCGACGACGTCTTCAAGTCCTCCGACTACAAGATCTCCCCGTTCGAGCTGGAGAGCGCGCTGCTGGAGCACGAGGCGGTCGCCGAGGCAGCCGTGGTGCCCGCGCCCGACGACCTGCGGCTGTCGGTGCCGAAGGCGTACGTGGTGCTCGCGGCCGGCTGGGCGGCGGACGGCGAGACCGCCAAGGCGATCTTCGCGCACTCGCGGTCGGTCCTGGCGCCCTACAAGCGGGTAAAGCGGCTGGAGTTCGCCGAACTTCCCAAGACCGTGTCGGGCAAGATCCGCCGGATCGAGCTGCGCGAGGCGACCGCGCGCGACGGCAGCCGCGAGTACCGCGAGGAGGACTACCGGTGAGCGACACCGATCCGACCGGGACCGCCGTCGGCACCGCGCCGGCCGATCCGACGGATACTGCCGTCGGCACCGCGCCGGCCGAGCCGTCCTACGCGCACGGCACCGGCAGCACCCCGCTGCTCGGCGACACGATAGGGCGCAACCTCGACCGGGCGCTGGCCGCCCACCCCGGCCGGGACGCGCTGGTGGACATGGCCAGTGGACGGCGCTGGACCTACCGCGAGTTCGGCCGCGATGTCGCCGCGCTGGCCCGGGGCCTGGCCGCCCACGGCGTGCGCAAGGGCGACCGGGTCGGCATCTGGGCGGTCAACTGCCCCGAGTGGGTGCTCGTGCAGTACGCCACCGCCCGGCTCGGCGCGATCATGGTGAACATCAACCCTGCCTACCGGCTGCACGAGTTGACGTTCGTACTCAAGCAGTCCGGTATCGAGGTGCTGATCGCCTCCACCGAGTACCGCACCAGCGACTACCGGGCGATGGCCGCCGAAGTCCGCGGCGAATGCCCGCAGTTGCGCGAGGTGGTACACATCGGCGACCCGGCGTGGGACCGGATCGTGACAGCCGGGGCGGACCTGCCCGCCGACTACCTCGCCGTCCAGGAGGCGTCGCTCAGCTGCGACGAGCCGGTCAACATCCAGTACACCTCGGGCACCACCGGCTTCCCCAAGGGCGCCACCCTCTCCCACCACAACATCCTCAACAACGGCTACTTCGTAGGCGGCACGGTCGGCTACACCGAACAGGACCGGGTCTGCCTGCCGGTGCCCTTCTACCACTGCTTCGGCATGGTGATGGGCAACCTCGGCATCACCTCGCACGCCGCGTGCATCGTGATCCCCGCGCCCGCCTTCGACCCGGCCGCGACCCTGCGCGCGGTCCAGCAGGAGCGCTGCACCTCGCTCTACGGCGTGCCCACGATGTTCATCGCCGAACTGGGCCTGCCCGACTTCGCCTCCTACGACCTCAGTTCGCTGCGCACCGGGATCATGGCCGGTTCGCCGTGCCCGACGGAGGTGATGAAGCGGGTGATGTCGCAGATGCACATGGCCGAGGTGTCGATCTGCTACGGCATGACCGAGACCTCGCCGGTGTCCACCCAGACCCGCCGGGACGACGACCTGGAGCGTCGCACCGAGACCGTCGGCAGGGTGCTTCCGCACATCGAGGTGAAGGTCGTGGACCCTTCCTCGGGCATCACCCTGCCCCGCGGTGCCCCGGGTGAACTGTGCACCCGGGGCTACTCGGTGATGCTCGGCTACTGGGACGAACCGCAGCGCACCGCCGAAGCCGTGGACGACGGGCGCTGGATGCACACCGGTGACCTCGCGGTGATGCGGGAGGACGGCTATGTCGCCGTCGTCGGCCGGATCAAGGACGTGATCATCCGAGGCGGCGAGAACGTCTACCCGCGCGAGGTCGAGGAGTTCCTCTACACCCACCCGAAGATCGCCGACGTGCAGGTGGTCGGGGTGCCCGACGAGCGCTACGGCGAGGAGGTCCTCGCCTGCGTGATCCCGCGCGAACCGGCCGACCCGCCCACCCTCGCCGAGGTCGCCGAGTTCTGCGTCGGCCGGATCGCGCACTACAAGGTGCCGCGCCATCTGCGGGTCCTCGACGCCTTCCCGATGACGGTCAGCGGCAAGGTGCGCAAGGTCGAACTGCGCGAGGAGTTCAGCGCGCGGCGGTGACGGCGGGCCCCGACGCACACGCCGATGTCGCCGGGGGCGGTACGGGTGTACCCCCCGGCCGTGTGCAAGGCGCCCTCCACAGGACGGGACGGGTGCCCACAGGACGGGACAGGTGCGGGCGGACCGCTACTCGGGGCCCCTGCGGGTGAGTTGGTCCGCGGCCTCGTTGACCGGCTGGGGCGTCCCCGTCAGATCGAGGACGAACAGGGGCACCCGGAGCTGGTCGGCCCGCAGCCGCGCATCGTGGGCGTATCCGGCCAGCGAGAAGAACGCGCCGGTGGCGTCCTCGTGGACGCAGTTGAGCCACAGGCACTCGACGTCCCGCAGCGGCGTGGGCAGCGTGGTCGGGTCCACCTGGGCGACCAGCCCGTCGCCGCGCAGGTCGATCCCGCTGGCGGTACGGTCCCCGGCCAGCCGTACGCTGCTGAAGCCGAGCCACTTGAGGTAGTGGGCGGCGGCGTTCAGCGCGTCGCGGGCGGTGCGGATCGTGACCGGGCGGAACGGCGGCCGGCGGGTGGTCGGCGGCGGCACCTTCCCGGTCGGCTCGGGTGCGCCGTCGTGCGGCACGGACGCCTTGCCGTCGCCGGCGTCGGCCGCGCACCCCTCGACGGGCAGCCGCACCAGCGCGCCGCACACGCAGTCGAACTCCGGCTGCGGCCACTGGTCGGAGCGCCCGCACTCCGGGCAGCGCAGCCGTACCCAGGACTCGTCCCAGGAGCGGTGCAGCACCTGCACGGGCCGGCCGCCCGGCAGTACCGGCGGGGCGAGCGGATTGCCGCAGGCGCACGGAAACGTCGGGGCGGTGTAGCCGTGTTCCCGCCCGCAGGCGGGGCAGCGCACCGGCACGCTCTCAGCCATCGCTCGCAACTCCCGTCCGACCCCGGCGATTTGGGCCGAGGTGTCGTGCACCCATAGTGCAGGAAGTCGGCGCCGCTGTGACCGTACCCTCGCACGCGGTGAGCGTACGAGGTGGGCGCGGGGTGTGGCCCAGGTGTGTCCGAGGGCCGCCCGGCGGTGCTCCCGTGGCCGTACGGCCGGCCGTACGGCCGTGCGGGCGCCCCCGGGCGCGACCCCGGTCGGGGCACGCACCGCCGGGCGGGGTTCGGGCCTCGTGCGGGGCGCGGGCGCGTCGCAGGCGGATGCGGGCCCGCCCTCGTGCGGGTGCGGCCGGGGGGCCGTGGCAATCGCCGCGACCTTTGGTTCTTTGCGTGCCGATAATTCGGCCCGGGTGCCCGGTGATCTCATGGCGCGCCCGGTCGGCTGGAAAAACGATATTCACGTGCCCGTAATACTGCGAGGAATGTCCGTTTACCTTCGCGTGCTGTCGCGGCGCGCCGTCCCGGAGTGTCCTGGTTGCGCCGGTTAACGGGCGTTCAGGTACTCTGGACAGCTAAACCGGACTGCCGTACCCTCATCCGAGATCGCCGATAGTCCGGGCCGTATCCGGCCTTTGTCTCTGCTCGGTGCACACCTGCCGGGCCGTCGGTGTCACGGGGCTGTGGGGACGGTGAAGTGTGTGTTCTGAGCAGACGCGCGCGCGGCACGGGCAGCGACGAACGGCCATGGGCCAATGACGTCGGCCGAGCCGCCGACGGCCGAACGGGGCGGTGCGCAAACCCGGTTCACCGTGCTCGGCCTGCTCACCGTCGCGGACGGCAGGGAATCCGTCGTCCTCCAGCCGTCGCGGCCCGCCGCCCTGCTCGCCGCATTACTTCTGCACGCGAATTCCGTGGTCACCGCTGATTTTCTTCAGCAGGTTATCTGGGGCGCGGACACACCCGCGCAGGCGAAGGCCGCATTGCACAGCTGCGTGTTGCGGCTGCGTCGGCTCTTCAGTAAATACGGCGTCGCGGGCAACGCCATCGAGGCAGTTCCCGGCGGCTACCGGCTGACCGCGGACGCCGCCGCGCTCGACCTCGTGGAGTTCCGCGAACTGCTCGGCCAGGCGTATTCCGCGGCGGAACCGGAAAGGGAACTCGGGCTGCTGCGCACCGCGCTCGCGCTCTGGCGGCCGCCGCTGCTGTCGAACGTCCATTCCGACCTGCTGCACCGCGACGAGGTCCCGCGGCTGGAGGAGGAGTGGCTGCGCGCCATCGAGCGGGTCTTCGACCTCGAACTCGCCCGCGGCCGCTACCGCGAGGCGGTCGCCGAGATCTGGCCCACCGCCCGCGCCCACCCGCTGCACGAGCGCTTCACCGGGCAGCTCATGGAGGCGCTGTACCGCACAGGCCGCCGTGCGGAGGCGCTCGCCGAGTACCGCAAGGCCAAGGAACACCTCGCCCAGCAACTCGGCGTGGACCCCGGCCCCGACCTGCAACGGCTCGAACTCGCCATCCTGCGCGGCGCCCACGCCGACGGACCCGGGCCCGCCGCCGCGACAGCGTCGGCCGGTTCCACGGACGGTCCCGACGACGCCCAGGACGCCCTTGACTCTTTGGACGGAGCCGTCAGCGGTGCCCGTGTGCTCGACCGGTTGGTCGGCGCGGGGCTGCTGGAGGAAGGGCCGCGCGGCCAGTACCGCATGCACGACCTGCTGCGCGTCTTCACCCGGGCCGCGGCTGCCGACGGCGTCGGTGGC
>NZ_JACEGK010000296.1:0-9772 GCF_056859195.1 Streptomyces sp. NH27 | reverse complement strand
GGCATGCCCCGCCCCCGGGTCCGCCGCGGCAGCGGCACGTGTACGGGGGTGGCGGCGCCCGCGGCGGCGCCGGCGTCCCCGCCCGCACCCATGGCCGTCTCCGGGCCCGTACGGGGCCGTACACCGCCTCCTGGGCCCTGTCCTGAGCCGCGCTCGGCCGGTCCGGCGTGCCCGATCTCCTCCGGCCGCCCCGCCTCCGGGAATCCGTCGTACCCGGCGCCGATGTCGGCTCCGGTGGATCCGGAGGTCCCGTAGCTCCCCGAGGTCCCGGTGGTTCCGGAAGTCCCCGTGGTCCCGGGGACACCGCCGTACCCGTCGCCGTACTCGTCCGCGTACCCGTCGGAGCGGCTGAACCCGCCTTCCCGCGCGCCCGGTTGGGCGTCGTACCCCCCGCCGGCCGCCGGCACTCCGTGTGACCCGGGCCCGTACGACTCCGCCGTGTGCGTGACGATCTTCGACGGGATCAGGACGACCACGCCGGTGCCGCCGCGCGAGGACGGGCGGAAGGAGATCCGCAGGCCGTGCTTGCGGGCCAGCCGGCCGACCACGGTGAGGCCGATCCGGGTGCCGGACAGGCCGGGCAGCAGATCGTTGGCGGCCTCGGCCGGGTCGCCGGAGACGAGGCGTTCGATCCGGGCGAGGTCGCCGGCGGGCATCGCGAGCCCGGCGTCCTCGACGGTGACGACGATGCCCGAGTGCGACTCCTGGACGTAGACGTGGACTTCCTCGGACGGCGGCGAGAAGTTGCAGGCGTTGTCCATGAGTTCGGCCAGCACGTGCATCACGCCCTCGGCCGCGTGCCCGGTGACGGCCGCGCCGCCCGTAGTGTGCAGCCGCACCCGGCGGTAGGCGTGGATCCGGCCCATCGCACCGCGCAGCACGCTCTCCATCGCGATCGGCCGGGTCCAACGGCGCCCGGAGCGCGAGCCGCTGAGCACGGCGACGCTGTCGGCGAGCCGGCCGGTCTGCGCGGCGCAGTGGTCCAGCCGCAGCAGGTCGTCCAGGACGCTCTCGTCGTGCCGCTGCTCCATCTCGCGCAGGTCGGCGAGCATGCTGGTGGTGAGGGCCTGCACGCGGGCGGCGGCGCTGGCGCAGGCGGCCATCCCGGCGGCCCTGGCGCGCTCGCTCGCGCCCAGCCGGCGGACCGTCACCTCCAGCAGCCGCTGGTGCACCTGGCCGGCCGGGCGCGGAAGTTGGGCCAGCACGGTGCCGGTGGAGCCGCCCTCGCGCATCCGCTCGACGGCGAGCGGGATCGTCACCTCGGCCAGTTGCGCGGCCTCGTCCTCGAGCGCGGCGGCCCGCGCGGTCTCGGTGTGCAGCGCGGCCCGCAGCGACGCCTCGGTCTCGGACCAGGCGCGCCGCCGTGCCTCCGCCTCGCGCACCGACCGCCGGGCCGCGTCGAGTTCGGCGGCGGCCTGCCGGGTGGCCTCCGCGTGCAGCGCGACCGTACGGGCGGTGTCGTCCCGTAACTCCGCCGCCTCGGCGCGCAGTCGGCGCACCGTGCGGCGGCGGGAGGCGGCCAGGGCGACCACGGTGCCGAGCAGCAGGGCGGCCAGCGCGGCGGTCGCGGCCACCAGCGGGCGGTCCTGGCCGCTCGCGCGGCGCACCGCCCAGCCGCCGGCCGCTCCGGCGGCGACCACCGCGGTGAGTGGCAGCGGCACGGCGCGGGCGACGGCACGGAACCCGCCGCCGGAGTGTCGCGGCGGCTGAAAAGGTAACGGGGAGTCTTGAGTTGACATCAATCGATACCTCATGGCCGGGCCAGAAGCCGACCGCCGTGCCGGGTCACGCTGACATACGGGCGGCAACAGGATGAGTTCGCCTCACCCTACTCGCCGAACCCGCCTTCAACGCCCGAAACGCGAGGAATTGGTCGCCGGACCGTTACTGGATCATCACCGCCCGTGCAAGAATCCACTTTCGGCCAGCGATTCACCCTGATCCAGAGGCAGTTGGGCAACTCGCCCGGCATCGCGCCACATTGCGCGGCGACCGGTCCCCGCCGCTACGGGGTGACCGGCCCCCGCCGCTACGGCGTGACCGCGAGCTTAGCCAGGATCGCCTGGGCCAACTCCTGGTCGCCCTCGACCTTCAACCGGTCCTCGGTCACCGCGGTCGCCTTCACCCGGCCGGTGAGCAGCCGCAGGAACGTCTCCCAGTCGAGCACGAAGGTGACCGCCGGGCCGAGCGAGACCGCGGAGTCGATGGTGCCGCGCCCTTCGGCGTTGACCCGGACGGTGCGCATGAACTCCAGCGGGCCGTGCACGTCGAAGACCACCGCGGAGCCGGGCTTGGCCCCCGCGTCGTGCGCGACCACCTTCGGCAGCGCCCGCAGGACGAACTCGCGGGACAGCACCGCGGCGGCCGAGGCGAGGTTGCCGGGCTTGTCCAGGGCCCGGCGCAGGTCCTGCTCGTGCACCCACACGTCGAACACCCTTGACCAGAGCTGCTCTTCGAGGGTGGTCTCGCCGCCGCCGATCGCCCGCACGTCGGCGTCGGGCTGCCGCGACTCGTTCCTGAGCTGGCGGCAGCGCCGGATGATGGTGTACTCCAGTTCGGAGGTCATCTCGGGCGCGGTGTGGTGGCGGCGGATGTCGACCGGGACCTCGGTGTAGCGGGCGGTCTCGCTGGTGATGTGCCGCAGGTCGCTGGGCAGGCTGTGTATCGGCCGCGGGTCGCCGAGCAACTCGCACTCGAAACCGATGACGTGCGAGACCACGTCGCGCACGGACCAGTACGGGCACTCGGTCGGGCGGTTCCACTCGCCCTCGACGAGTGGCGAGACCAGCTCGTTGATGGACTCTATGGAGTGGGTCCAGGCGTCGATATACGGCTGGATCTTGCTGTGGACGGTCACGGGACCCCTCGACGGTCGGTGCGCGGTCGTGGCGGTTTGGCGCCTAAGTTAGTCTTCGCGCGGGCGCCCACGCAGTGCTTTCGAGTGACGATGGTAGGCCCGACTTCGATGACCCAACGTAGGGGCGGTGTCCGGATGCGCGCAACGCTTCTCCAAATCGACGTGAACCCCGCCGAGGAGCCCGCCGCGCGGCGGGCCCGGGTGGCGGGGTTGGTGCGTGCGCAGGCCGGGGCAGATCTTGTCGTATTGCCCGAATTGTGGACGGTCGGCGCGTTCGCCGCGGACCTGTTCCCGGCCGAGGCCGAACCGTTGGAGAGCGGGCCCACCGTCGAGGCGATGGCCGCGGCCGCGCGTGACGCCGGGGTGTGGCTGCACGCGGGCTCCGTCGTCGAGCGCGACCCGGACGGGCCGCTCTACAACACCTCGCTCGTCTTCGCGCCCGACGGCGAGTTGCGGGGCGCCTACCGCAAGATCCACCGGTTCGGCTTCGACCGGGGCGAGGCCGCGCTGATGGCGCCGGGTGAGGCCGTCGTCACCGTGCGGCACCCCGAGGCCGTGCTCGGCCTCGCGACCTGTTACGACCTGCGCTTTCCCGAACTCTTCCGGCTGCTCGTCGATGCCGGCGCGGAACTCCTCGTCCTCCCCGCGGGCTGGCCGGCCCGGCGGCTCGCGCACTGGCGGGTGCTGGTGCAGGCCCGTGCGGTGGAGTGCCAGGCGTATGTCCTCGCGTGCGGTACCGCGGGGACGCACGCAGGGGTCGAGCAGGCGGGCCACAGCATGGTCGTCGACCCGTGGGGGGAGATCCTCTGCGAGGCCGGGCCGGACGAGCAGGTCCTCACGGTGGACTTCGACCCGGGCCTTGTCGCCTCCACCCGCGCGGACTTCCCGGTGCTGCGGGACCGCCGTCTGTGACGGTGCCCCGACCTGCCGGCGCGCCCCGTCCGGTGAGCGCCCCGTCCGGTGAACGCCGGGACCGGCCCGGACGGTGACGCGCTCGGCAGCGGCGGGGCACCCCGACGGCGGGGCACCCCGACGGCGAGCACCGTCACAGCGGGGCACCCCCCGGCGGGGAACCGTACGTCCGCGCTTCCGCCGCGGAAGCGGCTCAGTGGGAGTCGTGTTCCTTGGCGATGATGTGGTCGACGCAGACCGCGATCGCGAGGAGCATGCCCGCGTCGGCGTCCTCGCGTTCGACGTCGATGGCGTAGGAGTCGCGCAGGGTGAACCAGCGGCGGGAGATGCGGGCGAGCCGCTCCCCGTCGTACTCGATGTCGTACTCCTTGTCGATGAGGTCGCCGCGGATCTCCAGTTCCTCGCCGGAGGCGAGTTCGGCGCGGAAGACCTCACGCAGCAGGGCGAGCCGCTTCTTCTTGACGGTGACCAGGGTCTGGCCGCCGCGCTCGATGGTCATGGCGTCGCGCAGGCTGAGCAGCTTCTGGTGGACGACCGCCACCTCGTTGCCGTCGGCGTCCTGGATCTCCAGGGTGTCCCTGATCCGCAGCACCTTGCCGTCCACGTAGAAGGCGCGCCGCCCGTGCTCGTCCTCCACCCAGTAGTCGTCGCCGATCGCGAACATCTTCTCTCGCACCACGTATTTCATGCGGTATCTGTACCCCGCTTCACTGCTGCACCTGAATCTCCACGCGGTGCCGGATGTATTCGTCCGGATGCGATCGGGCGATGGCCACCGCCGCGGCCACGAGGTCGTGCAGTTCGGGCGGGTACGCCGACTGTTGGAGCGACAGCCCGGGGAGGATGCAGCGCCGGACGTCCAGGTGTTCGTTGCGGACGAACTCGTCCAGCGCCGCCGCGTTCCACTCACCGATCAGGGCGCGCGGTTCGTCGGCCTCGGCCGGGTCCTCGGCACCGGGCAGGCCGCGACCGGCCGACTTGTGCGGGCGAAGCCGTAGACCGGTCCAGTACCAGGCCCGCGCGGCGCCGGCCCGCTCCTGGTCGGTGCCCGTACGCAGGTATGCGAGCAGGGCGGCACGGACCCGCCGGCGCCCGAAGGCGTTGAGGGCGGGCTCCACGTACCAGCGGTTGAAGCTCGGGTCCGGGTCGTGGACGGCTGCCTTCACGAGCACGCCGAAGGACGCTTCCGGCAGCGTCGTGCCCTTCTTGGCCGCCGCGCGCAGGGCCGCTCCCACCCGCTGGACCCGCTGCCGTGGGTGGTCCGGGTCGAAAGCGGGGACATCGAGCCCGAGGACGCCGATCACCTCGTCCAGGCACCGGAGGAAGAGCTGCTGCCGGTCCTGCGGGCGGTCCTGCTGCCGGTCCGGCAGCGCCATGAACGTGCGCGGGCCGCCGTCCGGCTCCCGGTTCGGGTTCCCACCCGGGCCCGTCCCCGGGTTCCCGCCGCGCGTCCCGTCGTCCGGCCCGGTCCCGTGTGCGCTCATGTGCGCGGTCCCTCCCCTTGTCGGCGTGCCCGGCAGGGTAGCGCGGGGCGTGGCCGGCGGACCGGAATGTGTGCGGTGCCGCGATGAGGTTTGATGGAGATATGACTGCACGTGCACGCGTTCGCGCCCCCGAGCTGGCCGGCAAGGGTGGATGGATCAACACCGGTGGCGAGGAACTGTCGCTCTCCGACTTCCGAGGTCGCACATTGATCCTGGACTTCTGGACGTTCTGTTGTGTGAACTGTCTGCACGTTCTGGACGAGCTGCGCGCGCTGGAGGAGCGGCACCGCGACACCGTGGTGATCGTGGGGGTGCACTCGCCGAAGTTCGTGCACGAGGCGGAGCACCAGGCGGTGGTCGACGCGGTGGAGCGGTACGGCGTGCACCACCCGGTGCTGGACGACCCGGAACTGGCCACCTGGCGGCAGTACGCGGTGCGGGCGTGGCCGACGCTGGTCGTGATCGACCCGGAGGGCTACGTGGTGGCGCAGCACGCCGGGGAGGGGCACGCCCATGCGCTGGAGAAGCTGGTGAACCGGCTGGAGCAGGAGCACGCCGCGAAGGGCACGCTGCGCCGGGGCGACGACCTGTACGTACCGCCGGAGCCGGTCCCGACCGATCTGCGCTTTCCGGGGAAGGTGCTGTCACTGCCGGGCAGCGGCCACTACCTGGTGTCGGACTCCACCCGGCACGCGCTGGTGGAGCTGGCGGCCGACGGGGAGACCGTGGTGCGCCGGATCGGTACCGGCGGGCGCGGGCTGGCCGACGGCAGCGCGCAGACGGCCATGTTCAGCGAGCCGCAGGGCCTGGCGCTGCTTCCGGACGGCACCGTCATCGTCGCCGACACCGTGAACCACGCGCTGCGCCGGTTCGACCTGGACACCGGCCAGGTCAGCACGGTCGCGGGCACCGGCCGGCAGTGGTGGCAGGGCTCGCGTACCTCCGGGCCCGCGCTGGAGGTGGACCTGTCCTCGCCGTGGGACGTGGCCTGGTTCGACGACCGGGTGTGGATCGCGATGGCCGGCGTGCACCAGCTGTGGACGTACGACCCCGCCACCGAGCGGGTCGAGGTCGCGGCGGGCACCACCAACGAGGGCCTGGTCGACGGGCACGCCGGGGACGCCTGGTTCGCCCAGCCGTCCGGGCTGTCGGCGACGGACGGCAGGCTGTGGATCGCCGATGCCGAGACGTCCGCGTTGCGCTGGGCCGAGCGGGCCACCGACGGCGACGGGTACGTGATCCGTACGGCGGTCGGCACCGGGCTCTTCGACTTCGGGCACCGCGACGGACCGGCCGGCCAGGCGCTGCTCCAGCACCCGTTGGGGGTCACCGCGCTTCCGGACGGCTCGGTCGCGGTGAGCGACACGTACAACAACGCGCTGCGCCGGTATGACCCGGTGAGCGGCGAGGTGACCACGCTCGCGAGCGATCTGCGCGAACCGTCGGACGCGGCCGTGGTCGACGGCGACGTGGTGGTCGTGGAGTCCGCCGGGCACCGGCTGACCCGGATGCGGCTGCCGGAGGAGGCGGCCCGGGTGCAGGGCGCGGCGCACCGCACGCAGCGGGCGGCGACCGACGTGGCGCCGGGGCCGCTCCGGCTTGACGTGGTGTTCAGCGCGCCGCCCGGCCAGAAGCTGGACGACCGCTACGGTCCTTCCACCCGGCTGCTGGTCGAGGCGACCCCGCCGGAGCTGCTGAAGGCGGGCACCGGCAGGGGCACCGACCTCTTCCGGGAGCTGGAACTGGACCCGGCGGTGGCCGAGGGGGTCCTGCACGTCTCGGCGATGGCCGCGTCGTGCGACGACGACACGGCCAACCCGTACCCAGCCTGCCATGTGCACCAGCAGGACTGGGGTGTCCCGGTCCGGCTGGTGCCGGGCGGTGACGCCCGGCTGGCCCTGGTCCTGGCGGGCATGGACGAGGGCCCCGCCGAAGAGGCTCCGTAGCTTCGTAACTCCAGAGCTTCGTAACTCCAGAGCTTCGTAACTCCGGAGCTTCGTAGCCTCAGTTCCGTATCGGCGGTCCGGGCCCCTGTCCCGCGATCAGCGCGGCCCTCAGTGGTGGCTGTGGCTGCGGCTGTGGTGGCTGCTGTGGCCGTGGCTGTGGCTGCTCCCCGACGACGGATGGCACGCGGTGAGCCCGACCCCGCACACCGCGGTGATCACGGCGGCGATCACGACGCTGCGACTGCGACTGCGGCTGCTGACAAGGCTGTTGGCACGGCTGCGGCTCGGCATGGTGTGGCATCCCCCTGGGTTTCTTCGGCTGATGCGTTCGAACGGCCATTCTGCCGTGGGAGTTTCACAGTCCGGTGACAGGAACATCCCGTCTGCCGCACAGCCCGCGTGGATCGGCGATCATGGCGGTATGGAATTTCGCCACCCTGCCAAGCCGCGTCCGGGGGACCGGGTGGCGGTCGTCTCGCCGTCGGCCGGCCTGCCGGCGGTGCTGCCGCTGCCGTACGAACTCGGACTCGCCCGGCTGCGCGGGGAGTTCGGGCTGGAGGTGGTGGAGTATCCCGCCACCCGGCGGATGGGGGCGACGCCGGCGGAGCGGGCCGCGGACCTGCACGCGGCGTTCGCCGATCCCGATGTCAAGGCGGTGATCAGCAGCATCGGCGGGGACGACCAGATCACCGTACTGCCGCTGCTGGACGCGGAGTTGCTGCGGGCGAACCCCAAGCCGTTCTTCGGGTACAGCGACTGCACCAACCTGCTGGTCTTCCTGTGGAACCTCGGGATCGTCGGCTACCACGGCGGCAGCGTGATGGTGGAGTTCGGCCGGCCCGGGGCCCTGCACCCGGTCACCGAGCGGTCGTTGCGCGCGGCGCTGCTCGGGTCGGGGCCGTACGACCTGGCGCCCGCGGCCGAGTTCACGGATCTGGGGCGCCCCTGGCAGGACCCGCGGACCTTCGACTCCGCGCCCGAGATGGAGCCGGGCGGCGGCTGGACCTGGCACCGCCCCGACCGCGTGGTGCAGGGCCCGAGTTGGGGCGGGAACCTGGAGATCCTGTCCTGGCTGCTGATGGCCGACCGCGGCATCAAGGCGCCGGAGGCGTACGAAGGGTGCGTGCTCTTCCTGGAGACCTCGGAGGACCTGCCCTCCGACGACGAGGTCTACCGCATCCTGCGGAACATGGGTGAGCGCGGGCTGCTGCGGCGGTTCTCCGCGCTGTTGATGGGCCGCGCGAAGAGCTGGTCCTTCGAGCGGCCGCTGCCGCCCGAGCAGCGCGTCGACCACCGTGCCAGGCAACGCGCCGCGGTGCTGCGCGCGTTCGGGCAGTACGCCCCCGACACGATGATCGTCTTCGACGTCGACCTCGGCCACACCGACCCGCAGCAGGTCATCCCCTACGGCGGCCAGGTCCGCGTCGACGGCCCCGCCCGCCGCATCACGGTGACGTACTAGGGCGGCGAGCGGGGCACACCTTGCCGGGAAGGGCTGGTGCTGCTCGGGCGGGGCAGGGCTGCTCGGGCGGGTCGGCTCAGCTCTGCAGGAATGCGGTGAGGGCGTTCGCCAGGTGGTGGGGGTCGTCGGCGCCGGCGAGTTCGCGGGCGGAGTGCATGGAGAGCAGGGGCACGCCGATGTCGACGGTGGTGATCCCGTGGCGTGCCGCGGTGATCGGCCCGATCGTCGTCCCGCAGGGAATCGTGTTGTTGGAGACGAAGTGCTGCAACGGCACCCCGGCCAGCTCGCACGCGGCAGCGAAGGCCGCCCGGCCCAACCCGTCGGTGGCGTAACGCTGGTTGACGTTGGTCTTGAGGATCGGCCCGCCGTTCGCCCGCGGGTGGTGGCTCGGGTCGTGCCGTTCCGCGTAGTTGGGGTGCACCGCGTGCCCGACGTCGGAGGACGCGCAGATCGTCGAGGCCAGTGCGCGCAGTACGTCCTCCTGGTCCCCGCCCCGCGCCAGCACGGATCGTTCGAAGACCCGGCCGAGCAGGGGCCCGCCGGCACCGGTGTCGGACTGGCTGCCGGTCTCCTCGTGGTCGAACGCGGCGAGCACGGGAATGCGGGTGAGGTCGGGCTGGGCGGCGGCATGGATGAGCGCGGCCACGCCCGCGTGCACGGAGAGCAGGTTGTCCAGCCGGGGGGAGGCGAAGAGTTCGCCGTCGCGCCCGAGATACGCGGGCGGCTGGACGTCGTGCGTCATCAGGTCCCACCCGGTGACGTCGGCCTCGGGGACACCCGCGTCCTCGGCGAGGAACGCGATGAGGTCGCCCTCGGCCGCGTCGCCCAGGCCCCAGATGGGCTGGAGGTGGCGCTGCCGGTCCAGGGTGAGCGCGTCGTTCGCCGAGCGGTCGAGGTGGACGGCGAGTTGGGCCACCCGCAGCAGCGGCCGGTCGATGTTGACCAGGCGGGTGGAGCCGTCGCGCAGCGACAGCCGCCCGGCGATGCCGAGGTCGCGGTCGAGCCAGCTGTTGAGCAGCGGGCCGCCGTAGATCTCGACGGCGATCTGGCGCCAGCCGTGCGAGCCGAGGTCGGGCTGCGGCTTGACCCGGAGGTTCGGCGAGTCGGTGTG
>NZ_JACEGK010000295.1:0-9795 GCF_056859195.1 Streptomyces sp. NH27 | reverse complement strand
CTTCGGCGGGGCCGGGCCGCGTAGGCGGGCCTGCACCGAGTGCGGCGAGTGCATGACCGGCTGCCGGCACGGCGCGAAGAACACCCTCAACGAGAACTACCTCCACCTCGCGGAGCGGGCCGGCGCCGAGATCCGGGCGATGACGACCGTCGTCGAGCTGGCCGACGATCCGGCGGGGGGCTACCGGGTCACCACGGTGCCCACCGACCGGCGCAGGAAGGGCGGCCGCAGCGTCTTGCGGGCCCGCCAGGTGGTGGTCGCGGCCGGCACCTACGGCACCCAGACGCTGCTGCACGCCATGCGGGACGCCGGCCGGCTGCCGCGGATCTCAGGCCGGCTGGGCGAGCTGACCCGGACCAACTCCGAGGCGCTGGTGGGCGCGCAGACCTCCGTGTCCCGCTATCGCAAGCGTCACCCGGACCGCCCGCTGGACTTCACCCGGGGCGTGGCCATCACCTCGTCGGTGCACCCGAACGACCACACCCACATCGAGCCGGTCCGCTACGGCCGCGGCTCCAACGCGATGGGCAACCTGTCGATCATGGCCGCGCCGTACCGCGGGAAGCTGCCGCGCTGGGCGGAGTTCGCGGTCAACTACCTGCGGCACCCCGCGGTCGCGCTCCGTTCGCTGTCGAACTTCCGATGGTCGGAACGGACGATCATCGGACTGGTGATGCAGACCAGCGACAACTCGCTGACCACCTTCCGTAAGAACAAGGGTCCGGGCAAAGGGCTGCTGACCGCCCGTCAGGGCCACGGCGCCCCCAACCCGGTGCACATCCCCGAGGGCGCGCGGGCGGCCGAGCTGATCGCCGAGGAGATCAACGGCTTCGCGGGCAGCAACATCGGCGAGGCCACCGACCGGCCGATGACCGCGCACTTCCTGGGCGGTTGCCCGATCGGCGCGGACGCCGAGCACGGCGTGATCGACCCGTACCACCGGCTGTTCGGGCACCCGGGCATCCATGTGGTCGACGGCGCGGCGGTCTCGGCGAACCTCGGTGTCAACCCCTCGCTGACGATCACCGCACAGGCCGAACGGGCGATGTCTCTGTGGCCGAACAAGGGCGCGGCGGACCCGCGGCCGGCCCAGGGCGAGGCGTACCGCAGGATCGCCGCAACCCCGCCGGTCGCCCCGGTGGTGCCGGCGGACGCGTTCGGCGCGCTGCGGCTCGCACTGCTGCCGATACCCCGAGTTCCTCGGGCGGAAGAAGCGCCGCGGGCGCCCAAAACGCCCTGAAAACGCTGTAATGTGTTACTCGCAGAGCGGCCGGTCCCGGGCGTCCCCGGGAACCGACCGCCTCTTTAGAGTCGTGACCGGGCTGCTGTCCCCTGCCGTCCGGCCACTCGGACCGATGCGAGGTCCCACGGCGGCCACATTGCCGCAGCCGCCTCATCGCACCGGCTCACACCCCGCCCAGCTGCGTCTAGGCGGTGTCCATTTCCACGCGTGGTGTTGGGTTACCGCCCCTGGCTGGCGCGGACATCACCTCCAACGAAGGGGCCGTCGGCCGGTCACGTGCCGTTCGGGTGATCCCCCTCGAAAGGGGAGCCACGCGTGGTGCGGTCATACCGTCATACCCGGCCCCGGCCCAGTTCCAGCAGGGTCATCGCGAGCGCGGTGCCGGGGCGGCCGAGCGCGTCGCCGTACGCCCGCAGCACCTCCATCTCGCGGGCCAGGTGCAGGCGGCGGCCGCCGGCGCCCATCCGGGCCCGCTGCACCTCCTGCGACACCTCGACGCGCTGCCGGACCAGTTCGATGATCCGCGTGTCGAGGTCGTCGATGCGCTGCCGGGCGTCGGCGATGGTCTGCTCGGTGTCGGGGGGAAGGGTCTCGGTCACGGTCTGCTCCTCGGGTCGGTGGCACATCGGTCACGACCCGGGCCGCGGTCCGGGGAAGCGAAAGGCGCCCCGGGCCGAGTGGCCCGGGGCGCCTGGAGGTCGCTTGCTTCAGCTCACGCGACGCGACCATGGCAGCCGGACCGGCCGGTGCCATAGGTAAACGCGAAGGTGTGCGTGTGCATGGCGCCCAGTATGGACCACCGACCGGGTGCGTGCGCAAGGCGCGGCGGCGACGGGCGCGGCGGCGACGGGTGTGCCGGTGGGCGCGGCGAGGGTGTGGCGGCGGGCCCGGCGGGCGCCCGTCGGAGGAGCCGCCCGGCGCTGGGTAGACTGGCGGCACACTCCCGCACCCTCGCCGGAAGGCCGCCCGTGTCCTCAGCGACCCCAGCCGACCCCGCTCCCGACGGCACCGCCGCCGCCACCGACACCGTCCTGGTCGTGGACTTCGGCGCGCAGTACGCCCAGCTCATCGCCCGCCGGGTGCGCGAGGCGCGGGTCTACAGCGAGATCGTGCCCTCCTCCATGCCGGTCGCCGAGATGCTGGCGAAGCGGCCGAGCGCGATCATCCTGTCCGGCGGCCCCTCCTCGGTCTACGCGCCGGACGCGCCCAGCCTGGACCGCGAGCTGTTCGAGGCCGGGGTGCCGGTGTTCGGGATGTGCTACGGCTTCCAGCTGATGGCCACCACGCTCGGCGGCACCGTCGACAACACCGGCGCCCGCGAGTACGGCCGGACCGCGCTGGAGATCTCCAAGCCCGGCTCCACCCTCTTCGAGGGCACCCCCGCCCAGCAGTCGGTGTGGATGTCGCACGGCGACGCCTGCTCGGCCGCGCCGGCCGGCTTCACCGTCACGGCCAGCACCGACGTCGTCCCGGTCGCCGCGTTCGAGAACGACGAGAAGCGGCTGTACGGCGTGCAGTACCACCCCGAGGTGATGCACTCCACACACGGCCAGCAGATCCTGGAGCACTTCCTCTACCGCGGCGCCGGCATCAAGCCGGAGTGGACCACCAGCAACGTGGTGGACGAGCAGATCGCCGCGATCCGCGCCCAGGTCGGCGACCGGCGGGCGATCTGCGGGCTGTCCGGCGGGGTGGACTCCGCGGTCGCCGCCGCCCTGGTGCAGCGCGCCATCGGCGACCAGCTGACCTGCGTCTACGTCGACCACGGCCTGATGCGCAAGGGCGAGACCGAGCAGGTCGAGAAGGACTTCGTGGCCGCCACCGGGGTGCGGCTGAAGGTCGTCGACGCCTCCGAGCGGTTCCTCGCCGCGCTCGCCGGGGTGTCCGACCCGGAGCAGAAGCGCAAGATCATCGGCCGGGAGTTCATCCGGGTCTTCGAGCAGGCGCAGGCCGAGATCATCGCCGAGGCGCCGGACGACCAGCCGGTGGAGTTCCTGGTGCAGGGCACCCTCTACCCGGACGTGGTGGAGTCCGGCGGCGGCACCGGCACCGCCAACATCAAGTCGCACCACAACGTCGGCGGCCTGCCCGAGGACCTTCAGTTCGCCCTGGTCGAGCCGCTGCGCAAGCTCTTCAAGGACGAGGTGCGGATGGTCGGGCAGGAACTCGGCCTGCCCGACGAGATCGTCCAGCGCCAGCCGTTCCCCGGCCCGGGCCTGGGCATCCGGATCGTCGGCGAGGTCACCAAGGACCGCCTCGACCTGCTGCGGGAGGCCGACGCCATCGCCCGCGAGGAGCTGACCGCGGCCGGTCTCGACCGCGAGATCTGGCAGTGCCCGGTGGTGCTGCTCGCCGACGTCCGCTCGGTCGGCGTCCAGGGCGACGGCCGCACCTACGGCCACCCGGTGGTGCTGCGGCCGGTCTCCTCCGAGGACGCCATGACCGCCGACTGGTCCCGGCTGCCGTACGACGTGCTGGCCCGGATCTCCACCCGGATCACCAACGAGGTCGCCGACGTGAACCGGGTCGTGCTCGACGTCACCAGCAAGCCGCCGGGCACCATCGAGTGGGAGTGAGCGGGGCCGCTGCCCCGGTGCGGGCGGGAAATGTCCCGCCGCGTTGAGTCACAGCCCGCCGGTGTACGTATGACCTTCTGACGCCGCTGCACCGGAAGACCACTTCCACCCCACCAAGAGCGGCGGGAGAGGCGGGAGATGATGCCGGAGATGTGGCGGGAGACCGCACGTCGCTACGCACTGCTGCCGTTGCGGATCTTTCTCGGCGTGACGTTCACCTACGCCGGGATCGACAAGCTGACCAGCAACACCTTCTTCACCGACACGGCGAACGGCTCGCTGCTGCAGACCCTGCACGGCGTGCGGGACTCCGCGGCGATCCCGGCGATGGTCGACCTCGCGCTCAAGGCGCCGCACGGCTTCGGCTACGCGATCGCGCTCGGCGAACTGGCGGCCGGTCTCGGCATGCTCTTCGGGCTGCTCGGCCGGGTCGCCGCGCTCGGCGGTGCGCTGATCTCGTTGAGCCTGTGGCTGACGGTGAGTTGGTCCACCACGCCCTACTACTACGGCAACGACCTGGCCTACCTGATGGCCTGGCTGCCGCTGGCGCTGGCGGGCACGCCGTACCTGTCGCTCGACCTGCTGATCAGGAAACGGCGCACCGGGGCGGGCGCAGGCGCCGCGCTCTCCGCGGCGACCGGGCCCGCGGCGGCTACCGCTGAGGGGGCCGAGGGGATGGGCGCCGCCGGAGGGCCCGTACGGTCCGCACCCCCTGCGTGACGACCGCTGTCGCCACGACCAGGCCGAGGCCCGTACCCGCGACGGGGATCGACAGATGCGGGTCCGAGAGGTTCCCCACGCCGGCCACGTCGAGGAAGAAGCCCACGGTCAGGGCGATCAGGACCAGGCCCATCACCAGGGCCGCCGGTTCAAAACGGTGCCGCTTCACCGGACCACCCGCACATCTCCGACGCTGACCTTCACCGTGAGGTCGATGGTGCCGGTGGACGCCGTCCCCGGCTTCGGGCTGAAGACCTTGGTCTCGTGCGTTCCGCTCCTGATGTTCACTCCGTGGTCCTCTCCGGACAGCAGCACCTCGCCGACGCCGATGTCGTAGGTCAGGACCACCGTGGCGGTCGCCGGGAGCTTCACCAGCGCCTCGCCGACGCTCACCGTCAGCCGGGTGCTGACGTGCTGGTTGCCCAGAGACACGGTCCGCAGGTCCAGGACGCCGTTGCCGACGCCGCGTTCGTAGGCCGGCTGGATCGCGGCCGACGAGGTCGGGACCCACTCGGTGGTCCAGTCCTTCTGGTCCTTCGACATCGAGGCGGCGCAGATCAGGCCGGCGATGGTCAGCAGCGACCAGAACGCGGTCAGGCCGCGCGGACGCCCCGCGAAGGCCGCGATCAGGTAGGCCACGCCGAACACGCCCAGCGCGGACGCCAGTCCGATCTCCATGCTGCTGCCCACCGACGTCCGGTGCAGCGACACCGAGGTGCCCACTCCCGCGGCCGTCGCCGCCAGCAGGAAGGCCACCATGCCGAACGGCCACGCCCGTTCCTTGCGGGTCTTCTGCTTCCGCTCCCGCCACACCTGCTTGTCCGGCGCCTCGTACGGCCCGTCGTCCGGGCCCCACAGGTACGGCGGTGCCTTCGTCAGCGGGTCGCGCCACCAGGACGGGGTGGTGCCGGGCTCGGGCGGTGCCTGGGCGGCGGGCGGCGCGTCCGCGACGGAACTCGCCGCCGCGAGCGGGGTCTCGCCGGCCGCCTGCATCCTGGCGCGCTGCTGCGACCAGTAGACGGAGGCGATGGTGGCGGCCAGCAGGATCAGGGAGAACGCCTGGTTGGCGCCGTTGCCGAGCATCGACGCGTACAGGCCGCAGCCGACCAGCGCCATCAGCACGGCGATCAGCGGCGCCCCCTCGATCCGCCCGGACAGCAGGCGGTGCGCCTCGCTCTCCTCCTCGCCCTCCTGCGGTATGACCAGCCAGCCCAAGCCGTAGATGATCAGACCGATGCCGCCGGTGAGCGCGAGGACGGTGAGCACGATACGGAAGATGATCGGGTCGACGCCGAAGTAGCGGCCCGCGCCGTGGCAGACGCCGGCCAGCACCTTGTCGTCGCCGTGGCCGCGCTGGAGCGTCGGGCGGTTGTCGGCGGTGGCGGCCGTGTCGCCGTCCGTCGCGTCCTTGCCGTCGGCGCTCCGGGCGTCGGTGTTCCTGCCGGCGTCCCCATGTCCGGTGCCGCGTCCGGTGCCGTGTTCGGCGCCCCGGCCGCTGCCGGCATCGGCGTCGGCCGCGGCGTCGCGGTCGTACCGGGTGGCGCCGGCCGGGCGCGGGGCCTCGTCCCGCGCCGGGGTCCGGTCCCGGGCCGCGCTCGTCTCGGTGGGGTCGTCGGTCATGGTCACCATGGTCGCCCGTCCGCCGCCGTACCGGCACCCGCCCCGACCCTGGTACGACCCTGATCCCGCCCCGGACACCCTCTGGGGGTCGGGTCGCACATCCTCGGGGGTTCACCCTGATGCCCCACGGGACGTGCTTGTGTGACGATCGGGGTATGTCAGCCAGCACCCCGCCGCCGCCCGGACCGTCCGGCGGCGTCTCCGGAGCGTCCTTCCTCACGCCGCCCGAACCGGCGGCGTCCGGTGTGCGCAAGCTGTACCGCAGCTCCGAGGGCCGGATGATCGGCGGGGTGGCGCGCGGGCTGGCCGGCCACCTCGGGCTGCCGGTGCTGTGGGTGCGGGCGCTGTTCGTGCTGCTCGCGGTCTTCAACGGCATCGGCATCCTGCTCTACGCGGTGTTCTGGTTCTTCGTGCCGCTCGGCGTCGGCGGCGTCTCCGAGGCCAAGGAGCCGCGCGACGCCCGGTCCTGGCTGGCGGGCAAGCGTCCGGACAAGGGCCAGATCATGGCCCTGATCGCGCTGGCCGTCGGCACCGGCATCCTCGTGGGCAACCTCAACCTCGGCGCGGCCAACCGCGCGGTGTGGCCTTTGCTGGTGATCGGCATCGGTGTCGCGCTGGTGTGGCGGCAGGCCGACAACGCCCGCAAGGCGCGCTGGGTCGAGATGAGCCACGGCAAGCGGTTCTGGCCGCTGGTACGGGCCGCGGGCGGCATCGTGCTGGTGATCGCGGGTGTGACCGGGTTCATCGTGGTGCGCGGCTCCGGCAGCCACCTCGGCGGCATCCTCCAGGCCGCGCTCGCCGTGCTCGTCGGTGTCGCGCTGATCGCCGGGCCGTATCTGGTGCGGATGACGCAGGACCTGTCCGCGGAGCGGCTGATGCGGATCCGCGCCCAGGAGCGCGCCGAGGTCGCCGCCCACGTGCACGACTCGGTGCTGCACACGCTCACGCTGATCCAGCGGCACGCGGAGGAGCCGCGGGAGGTGGCGCGGCTGGCCCGGGCCCAGGAACGCGAGCTGCGCGCCTGGCTCTACCGCCCCGAGGGCACCGGTCGCGACGACGAGCCGACCACGCTCGCCGACGCCGTACGGGCCGCCGCCGCGGAGGTGGAGGACGCGCACGGCGTGCCCGTGGAGGTGGTCTGCGTCGGCGACTGCCCGCTCGACGAACGGCTGGCCGCGCAGATGCAGGCCGCGCGCGAGGCCATGGTCAACGCGGCGAAGTACGGTGGCGACGGCGCGGTCCAGGTCTACGCGGAGGTCGAGGAGTCGAAGGTGTTCGTCTCGGTACGCGACCACGGTCCCGGTTTCGACCTCGACCAGGTTCCCGGCGACCGCATGGGCGTAAGAGAATCGATCATCGGACGGATGCGGCGCAACGGTGGCGAGGCCCGGTTGCGGGCCGCACCCGGCGGCGGCACGGAAGTCGAACTCGAGATGGAGAGGGTGGCGGTGGCATGACTACGCCCACGGGAGACGAACGACGGGTCCGGGTGGTCCTCGTCGACGACCACCGTATGTTCCGTACCGGAGTGCAGGCGGAGATCGGCGTCACCGCGGAGACCGGGGTCGAGGTGGTCGGCGAGGCGGCCGACGTGGACCAGGCGGTCACCGTCGTCACCGCGACCCGCCCGGAGGTGGTCCTGCTCGATGTCCACCTGCCCGGCGGCGGCGGGGTCGAGGTGCTGCGGCGGTGCGCGGCGCTCAGCGCGGACCCGAACCGGCCGGTGCGCTTCCTCGCGCTGTCGGTGTCCGACGCGGCCGATGATGTGATCGGCGTCATCCGCGGTGGCGCGCGCGGCTATGTCACCAAGACCATCACCGGCCCCGACCTGATCGACTCGATCTTCCGGGTGCGCGACGGGGACGCGGTCTTCTCGCCCCGGCTGGCCGGCTTCGTGCTCGACGCCTTCGCCTCCACCGACGCCCCGCCCGTCGACGAGGACCTCGACCGGCTCACCCAGCGCGAGCGCGAGGTGCTGCGGCTGATCGCCCGCGGCTACGCCTACAAGGAGATCGCGAAGCAGTTGTTCATCTCGGTGAAGACCGTCGAGTCCCATGTCTCCGCGGTGCTGCGCAAGCTCCAGCTGTCCAACCGGCATGAGCTGACGCGCTGGGCGACCGCTCGGCGACTGGTCTGAGCGCGCTCTGCGGGGCGCTTTGAGCTGAGTGCGTGCTGCCGGGCGCGTCGAGCTGAGTGCGTCCCGGCGAACGCCGCGGTGGGGCTTCTCAGTCGTCCTCGTCGGTGGGCCAGACCAGGTCGTAGTTGGGGGTGTGCGCGGTGCGCTGGTCCACCGGGGTGTGCACGGAGTCCATGGGGACGTCGTCCGGCACCGCGCAGCGGCTGAGGTGGATGCCGGTCAGGCAGTGGTCGCACCACAAGGACGCGTAGCCGACACGGTCGGCGGGCAGGCCGCAGAAGGTCAGGTTCAGCTTGAGGGCACCGCAGTTGGGGCAGCGGACGTCGGGGGCCGAGTGCGGCAGCCGGTCGTAGCGCTGCTGGAAGGCTGACATCCAGTCGCCCCAACTCGCCTTCAGCGCTTGCATCGGTCGTTCTCCCGTCGGGTCGGCTCATCGGGCGAGCGTAGACACTACGCCGGTGCGGGACGGTGGTGGTCGGAATGCCCGAACCGTGACCTTCGACGGTGCGCGGATCGGCGGAATGGTCCACTATGTCGGATAACTGATCACAGGAAATTCGCAGGTTGTGCGACCTGTGGGCGCCCGGAAGTATCGAACGGGGTGAGCCGGCGGGCTCTTGGGCCGCGCCGCCGCCCTCCATTTGCCGGTCGGTCCTGATCCTCGAAGTCGGCCGCCAAGGCCGCCACTTCGGCCGCGGGCGGCCACGTCGGCCTGAAGTGAGCCGCGCGCCCCGGCCGGTTGACGGGCCGGGGCGCTCCTGACGGGAGTTGCTTCCCAGGTTGTTACGGCGTGGCGGCGGCGATGACGTCCGCCACCACGCAGCTCACGTTGTCGGGGCCGCCTGCGCCGTTCGCGAGAGCGATCAACGCGCAGGCGGCCTCGTCGGGTTCGGCCTCGGCCGAGAGCACCCGGCGGATGTCCGCCGGCCCGGCGACCGCCGGCAGCCCGTCGGAGCAGAGCAGGTAGCGGTCGCCGGACCGCGGCGAGTGCAGCTTCAGGTCGGCGGTGGGCGGCGGGCCGTCGGACAGCAGCGCGCGCAGCAGCAGGGACCGGTCCGGGTGCGAGGCCGCCTCGGCCTCGGTGAGGCGGCCGTCGTCGACCATGGACTGCACGATCGTGTGGTCGTGGGTGATCCGGAACAACTCGCCGTCGCGCAGCAGATACGCCCGGCTGTCGCCGATGTGCACCATGGCGAGGTGGGTGCCGGTCCACAGCATGGCGGTGAGCGTGGTGCCGACGGCGGCCTGGTCGGGCGCGGGTGCCGCGCTGCCCTCGGCGTGCGCGCTGCTCCCGACCGCGCGGGCCGCGGCTTCCACCGCGTCCTGGAGGATGTTGAGCAGGTTTTCCGGCGGGAACGGCTCGGCGGTGTCCAGTTCGGCGAGTGCCCCGATCGCGGCCGCGCTGGCCGGGGCGCCGGCCGGCCCGAAGCCGTCGGCGACCGCGAGCAGGCGGTCGCTCGCGTACACCGCGTCCTGGTTGCCGGGCCGGACCAGGCCCG